>CAMJFV010000048.1 GCA_946405045.1 uncultured Bacteroidales bacterium
GACTAACTCTTTTGTATGATTATTACATTTAATAAACCATTCAATTAAAGTATATGATACGCCGTCATAAACATAATTCATTTTATCTCTTCCCAGAGGATATTCTAAAAGTACTTGATTTGCCAAATCAATAGCCTTAACTAGATTATCACGTGCTTCTATGTATTTTTTACTTGCCATAATTAAAATAGAGTTTAGGTGTTTCAAATTTATTTTAACGTAAGTTAGATGAATTGTAATCTGCGGATCATTCTCCACTTTCTGATTGGATTCTCACCTCTTTTTCTCATAAAAAGGCGTAGCATTTCTCTGTAAACTTTATTTCTCTGTGGTTTTATTAAATTTTATGTGCTCGCCTACGGCTCGCACTAGAGAGGAAGGGTTAGGGCCAATATCTATCAAACATGGGCCCCTATCAATCCTCATTTTTTGTTGCAGAATGACACTATAACAAAAAATTCTAAAGATTCTCAATTTCAATCAGCACTCCTTCAAATAGTCGGCAGCCTCACCGATCGTGCCGTAGAGAAGGATGTCCATAAATTCCACGTCGTTCTTGATTTCGATACGCAGATCCTGTGAAATCGCAGTCATCAGTTCGATGGCACACATCTCGTCGAAATTCAATCCTGTCTCATCAAACGATGTCTCAGCAGTCAACTCATGCTCGTCGATGTATTTTAGGATATCTTCGTCGCCTAAATCCTCCATCGCATATCTGATGGTTTTAATCAATTCGTCTATCATAATAATAAAAAATGGATTTATAATGTCACACAAAAGAGATTAGAACACATACGTAAAGCCGATAGTCTGCTTGCTCTGACACTGTGCTTTGTCACGATACTTGCCACGAGCATGTCCATCATAACGAAGTTTCAGATTAAAGCCCATCGACACATATTTGTTGATATGGAATTTGCCTGTCAAATCCCACTGTAGGAATAGCATATTCTTGAAAGGTCCCTGATAAGGAAGAAACGATTCGAATCCTGTGGAAACCTGTAAATCTTTAGAAAACTGCCACTTCAAATTTGAGTCGATGCGGAATCCAGGAGCTGCCTGCATAGTTCGTTCCCCTTCCTCATATCCAAACTCTTTAGGTTCCAATTTTTTGCCAAACACCCATGTCCATCTTCCACTTATAGGAGAAGCAAACAGTTCAGCCTTGCCCTTTCTCAGGAAATACATTCCTGGTCCCCAGAACACATCACTTGGCGACAAGAATGAAGTGGCCGGAGTGCTGGCATTATAAGTGTCGTAACCTGTAAACAAACAAGTTTTGATTTTCAAATCCATAATGCCATAATACAAACTGTTGTGGTTTTGCATCTTATATAAAAAGCGGCTATTTGCAAGCACTTCATCTTCATTTATACGGAATGATCGCAACGAATCGTAATCTTGTGAAGTAAACAGGAATCCAAGGATACAAGAGAACTTGTTGTTCCATAAAATACGATTCTTTTCATAGATGGCTTCGTATGCCAACGAACTGGAGAATGTCATGTTGTTCTTACCTCCACTTGCCCAGTTTGACACCAAAAAACCACAGAAATCAATTCCTATTTTTCCTTTTCTATGCCAAGCCTCATTACCATGTCCACGCTTTTTGATATCCAATTTAATCTGATGGTCATTAGTCTCTTCCAATTGGACATAGCGTATATCCATATCCGAGAAATCAACCACCTCAGGTTCATAATCTTTCAATCCATAATACGACACGATCAAAGGATCCTGTTGTATGGCGGAATACATCAATCGATCATCGATCTCTTTTTTCAGATTGTAGCGACGGGACTTTTTCTCAAACATCGTTATGCCTGGCAGGTAGACTGACTTGACCGTGTCTGAAGAGAAATAAGGAGTCAGCACAATGCTTTTGATTGTATCCACACAGTAAGGCAAAGCATACAGCGTGTCCCACTTGATTTGCTTCTTAGTCAAGGAATCAGCATCTTTACGTGTCTTCTGCACAATCTTCTCCACCCACTGGTTTGCTTGCTTCAATTCGGCTGTAGACATTCTGTCGCCCACCTTTCTCTTGGCATAATACTCCAGTCTCTCTATCTCACGTTTTAACTCAGCATTCTCAATACGAAGTTGTTCGAGTTCCTTATCTGAATCAAGCGACGATTCCATCGCATCAAGTCCGGAATATTTATTTGAGTTGCGACCATAGGCATTGCCGTAGATGTATCGCATACTTCGTTTTGAAAGAGAATCGTAAGCGATTTCATTGCCCAGCGAATCCTTCTCCAAAACATACTGCTTCAACAAATTGTACTTGAACTCGTCGTATGATGCTGGTTTGGAATCGTTCATCTGCTGGTCAAGATACTCAATCACAATAAACGGATTGTAATCATACTGAGTCGTATCCTGAGCAAAGAGACGCAACGTCGACAGCAGCATCCACATTGTGCATGCCACCTTCACAATAACTCCAATTTTTCTTTGTCTATTCACAATACTACTTAAACCAAACACCTATAGGCCAGCCAGTTGATTCATCTTATTTTTCCCTACACCACAGTCAACCAACCGCTATATAATTTATTTTTTATTCTCGGAATATCTCTTTATCACATTGTAAGCCGAATAAATTCCTTTCTCTCCAGCTTTGCTTAAATCAGATATGCCCTCATCATTTCGGTTAGTATAGATGAGAGTCAAACCACGATTGAAATATGCCTCCGCCAAGTCTGGAGACAAAGTTAATGCTTTTGTATATTTTACAATAGCTTCTGGGTAATCTTTTAACATAACTCTCACATTTGCCTCATTATAATAGCAATATGCGAATTCAGGAGCCAAGCGTTCACACTGTTCGTAATTGTCAAGAGCCAACTTAAGGATTGCACTCTTCATCATCGCGTTTTCATCACCATCGCCCAAAGCCTTATACTTCATAACCATCATTTCAGCGATGAAGAAGTAGACAAACGGTTCATTCTTGTCTATCTGGATATACGCTGTCAAATCATCGTAGGCAGCAGCATAATCCTGCACACTCGCATAATCAAGAGCACGCGCGAGCAGTTTATTCTTGTCAGTCCAACTTCCATTGTTTTCCACTCGTTTGATACTTTCAAAATGTTGCTGCACCTGACTTTCCGACAATTTTTCCGTATTCGTCACAAGATATAGTTGACGTGGAAGTTTGTAAGTCTGCTCGATATGCTTCACAAAAAGGCTGTATGCCACACCGCCGACCTCTTTTTTATCAGCATAGTAAGACGGTACATAGTTAGGCTGCAAAGTGATTTCCGCATTCACATTCTGCACTTTGCCTCGATAGTTTGTCTTGTATGTCACTCTTTTTTCCTCGTCCTCCGGATCAGCGGCGATTAGGCGGTTGTATTTCTTGATGCTCTTATCCTTTTTCTTTCGAGTCTTCAGGCTATCCTGTTTCTCTTCCTTCTGTTTATGTTCAAGCACATAAGCGGTATTGTAGTCGAGTCGGGCTCCCTTTTCATCAAGCCGACGTCTTTTAGCCTCAGCTCTCGCATAATAGCCCTGTGCGAAATCAGGATACTCATTGATAATATTTGTGAAATCCTCGATCGCTCCTTTATAGTTGCCGATATGGCTACGTATGATTCCACGGTTGTAGATTGCCATATCATTGTCTGGCTCCACAAGTATGACGTGGGCGAAATCCTCCTCCGCACCATTCCAGTTGCCCACCTCCATACGCAACAGTCCACGGTTGAATCTAGCCACCACATTGTCTTCATCAAGAGCCACCACAGCATCATAGTCGGTCATCGCACCCTGCAGATCATTCAACTCATAACGGGCGATACCACGGTTGACAAAGAGATCCGCACGTTTGCCAGCAAGACGCAGAGCCTCATCATAATCAGCCACAGCATCCTTATAATCAGTCTTCAGATATCTGATCATGCCTCTGAATGCATAAGCATCCGCGTCATATTTATCCAAAGCCAACGACTTCTCCACATCTTCCAATGCGGACACCGTGTCTCCAGCCAGAATATTAGCTTTCGCGCGATAGATATAAATCGGGCACTTGCGAGTAGTGTTGCCAATAGCCTCTGAAAAACTCTTTTTCGCATCATCATATTTCTTCATATGCACATAAGCAATTCCCTTGCAAGTCATAAGGGCGGAATTATACTCGTCCAACTCCAATCCCTTGACAAAGTCAGCCAGAGCATCCTCGTATTTTCCGATATTCAGGCGAGCCACACCACGACAATGATATGCGCTCACAATGAACGGGTTCCTTTCCAAAGCCAAAGAACAATCAGCGTCGGCTCCGACATAATCCTCAAGATTTATTTTTGCGACAGCACGGCAGAAATATGGTTCAGCAAGATATGGTTTTGCTCCGATCACAACATTGAAATATTGCATAGCCAAAACATAATCCTCAAAATAGAGAGCATTCTTTCCGATTGACATCACACGGTCTGTGTTGATCTGCGAACGCACTTGTTGCAAAGGCAGCAAAACCGAAATCAGAATCAACGCGATTGGGACATATTTTGCATAAAAGCGATACAAATACATAAAAAAAGAAGATTTTTTACAATGCAAATCTACAAAAAAATTACGAAACGGGAAAAAAGCAATATATTTGCAGAAAATTCAAACTGTAATTTAAATTTAAATGTCAGATAGAAGAGTAAGAGTGCGTTTCGCACCTAGTCCAACTGGCGCACTTCACATTGGAGGTGTGCGCACATGTCTATACAATTATTTGTTTGCCAAGAAGCATGGCGGTGATCTGTTGCTAAGAATCGAAGATACCGACAGCACACGTTTTGTGCCAGGAGCGGAAGAGTATATCATAGAATCGTTCAAGTGGCTTGGAATCAAGTTCGACGAAGGTGTTGGCATCGGCGGCGACCACGCTCCTTACCGTCAGAGCGAGCGCAGAGACATCTATCGCAAATATGTAGATATTCTTTTGAAGAGTGGCAACGCCTACATCGCATTCGACACTCCAGAAGAGCTTGAGAAACTTCGTGCTGAGATTCCTAATTTCCAGTATGATGCGAAGACTCGTTCAATGGGTAAGAACTCTCTTACTATGAGCGAAGACGAAGTCAAAGCTAAAATTGCAGCAGGAGAAAAATATGTAGTCCGTGCAAAGGTAGAGCCAAACGAGGATATCGTGATCGACGATATGGTTCGTGGCAAAGTCACAATCAACTCAAATGTATTGGACGACAAAGTGCTTTACAAATCAGCAGACGATCTTCCAACATACCACTTGGCCAACATCGTGGACGACCACTTGATGGAGGTGACTCACGTGATCCGAGGAGAAGAGTGGTTGCCATCAGCTCCACTTCACGTGTTGCTTTACCGCTATTTCGGATGGCAGGACACAATGCCAAGATTCGCACACTTGCCTTTGCTTCTTAAGCCAGTCGGAAATGGCAAGTTGAGCAAAAGAGACGGAGACAAACTCGGATTCCCAGTATTCCCGCTTCGTTGGGTGGATCCAAAGACAAATGAAGTGTCGAGCGGATACCGTGAGAGCGGCTACTTGCCAGAGGCAGTTGTCAACTTCCTCGCTTTGCTTGGATGGAACCCAGGTCTAGACAGAGATTTGTTCACAGTAGAGGAACTTACAGAGCTTTTCGACCTTGGCCACGTAAGCAAGTCGGGAGCAAGATTCGACTACGAGAAAGCAAAATGGTTCAACCACGAATATATAATCAAGAAGAGCGACGCGGAAGTTGCCGCAATGTACAAGCCACTTCTTAAAGAGAAAGGTTATGAGATTGCCGACGCTACACTTGAGCGCATCGTCGGAATGGTGAAGACAAGAATCTCATTCGTGGCAGACCTATGGGAAGAGACAAACTTCTTCTTCGAAGCTCCTACTGAATACGACGAGAAGTCAATCAAGAAACGTTGGAAGGAAGAGAGTCCAGCATTGATGGCTGAACTTGGAAAAATCCTAGAAGGCATCAGCGACTTCACGTCGGCAAATATGGAGAAGATCGTGATGGATTGGATTGAGAAGAACGGACACAACACAGGAACGGTGATGAATTCATTCCGAATCACAATCATCGGTGCTGCTCGTGGACCACACATGTTCGACATCATTGAGATTTTAGGAAAAGAGGAGACATTACGTCGTCTGAACGCAGCATTGGCTGTAATCAAATAAAGAATCAAACGTGTGTTGTCCGGGTTTCGGGCAACACACATTCCATATAATAGGGTTTCTATTTATTAAATTTAAGAAAACCCCAAAATTACAATCTGGGATTTCAGATATCCCTTAATAAGGCTAATTTGCCATAAAATAGAAAAAGATGATTATTTATAATTTAGCAATTCTAATTTATCAGTTTGGAGTGTGGATTGCCTCATTCTTCAATGAAAAGGCAAAACTATTCCATGATGGCAGAGTCGACCTACTGAAGAAATTGAAAGATCAGGTCGACGGGAATGCTAAATATATATGGGTGCACGCAGCGTCGTTGGGAGAGTTTGAGCAAGGACGTCCGATCATCGAACGTATAAAGAAAGAGCATCCTGAATATAAGATTCTGTTGACATTCTTTTCTCCGTCGGGCTACGAGGTACGCAAAAACTACGAATATGCGGACATCGTCTGCTATATGCCACTCGACACAATCAGCAACGCAAAAAGATTCCTCAACATTGTGAATCCTAGCATTGCCATCTTTATCAAATATGAATTCTGGATGAACTTCCTGTTCAACCTGAAAAGACGCAGAATACCGACATATATAGTTTCCGCTATATTCAGAGAAGAGCAAGCATTCTTCAAATGGTACGGATTCATATATAAGAAGGTGCTGAAATGTTTCAACCGTCTGTTTGTGCAGGACGCGAATTCAATCAATCTGCTCCACTCCATCGGAATCAACAACGTCACTATCGCAGGAGACACCCGTTTCGACCGTGTATGTGAGATAGTGAAACAAGCCAAAGAGATTCCACAGATTGCAGAGTTCAAGGGAGATAAGAAAGTGTTGATCGCAGGAAGTTCTTGGCAGCCAGACGAAGATCTGCTTTGCGAGTATTTCAACAACAACGACGGATTCAAGATGATCCTTGCCCCACACGTCACAAGCGAGGCTCACGTGGAAGAGATTTGCAGCAAGCTGAACAAAAAATATGCGAGATTCACAAAGTCGACGGAAGAAGAGATAAAGAACGCAGACTGTCTGATCATCGACTGCATAGGAATCCTCACGTCAGTATATAGATATGGAGACGTAGGATACGTGGGGGGAGGATTCGGAGTAGGCATCCACAACATATTGGAACCTGCCGTCTACGGAATGCCAATCTTTTTTGGTCCGAACTACAAGAAATTCCGTGAGGCAGTTGACATGGTGAAATCCGGAGCTGCATTCCCGATCAACAGCAAACAGGAATTATTCCCATTGCTTAACGAGATGTTCGACGAGAAACAGAACACACTCATCAAGACATCGGCAGTGGCGAAAGCATTCGTAAGAGAACATTGCGGAGCCACAGAGATAGTGATGAATGAGATATTCAAATAATTGTTTTCATTTGAAAATAATTTCAAAATTTGTATTTTTTTATCTCATGTTTTCTTATCTTTGTCTAAATAGTAACCAAAAGTATATAATATGAATAACAAATTTTTAGGACTAATTCTCGGTGCAGGTGTCGCTACAATGACATCATGCGGAGGAAATGCCGGACAGAGCACAACCGAACCAGCGTCAGATTCAACAAACACTGTAAATACAGCAGAATTCACACTAAACCGTGGAGTGAACCTAGACCATTGGTTGAGCCAGAGAGGTGAAGGCGTGGATATCGACCCTAATTACATCTCTAAGAAAGATTTTGAAACAATCAAAAACCTTGGATTCGACTTTGTACGTGTGCCAATCGAAGAGCAGCTTATGTACAACACAGACCTTACTCGCCGCAAGATCGGATTCGACCTTCTTGACAGTGCGGTTAAATGGTCAGACGAGACAGGTTTGAAGATGATATGTGACCTTCACATCATCCGTTCATTCCACTTCAACAGCGAGAACGGAGAAGCAAACACATTGTTTGAGAAAGAGGAGGCACAGGAAAACTTTGTAAAAGTTTGGTTGGACATTCAGGATTTCTTGAAGAACACACCAGAGGACAAGGTCGCTTACGAGCTTCTTAACGAAGTAACTACTCAGGATCCTGAGAATTGGAACAAGTTGATCGCAAAGGTACATAAGGCGATCCGTGCCAACGAGCCAACAAGAAAGATCATCATCGGTTCCAACCACTGGCAGATTCCTAACACATTCCCTGATTTGAAAGTGCCAGAGAACGACAAGAACATCATCTTGAGTTTCCACTACTACAATCCTAATGTGATCACACACTACCAGGCAAGTTGGGCAGAATTCAAGGATTACAAAGGCAAGATCCAGTATCCTGGTGACGTATTGCTTGACAAAGAGTATTTCTCAACTGTTGCTGACGAGAATTTGAGAGAAATAAGAAAAGGAATGTGTGGAGAGTGGAATGCAGAAAGAATGGAGAAAGAGATCTTGATTGCAAAGAATGTAGCAGATTCTCTTGGATTGCCATTGTTCTGTGGAGAATTCGGAGTTTACCCATACCACGTGTCTCCTGAGATCCGTATCAAATGGTACGAAGACATCATGAGCGTGTTCCGCAAGAACAATATCTCATGCTGCCACTGGGGTTGGAAGAACGACTTCCCATGTGTAGACGAGAAGACATTGGAGCCTAACGCTATCGCACCAATCATCGCAAAGTAAATAGGAACAACCCAATATAAAAAAAGGAGACGCGAATATTCGCGTCTCCTTTTTTATTTCTTCCCTGCCTTGTAAAGATTATACTCATGGACAATATCCTTCATATCATGCAACGTCAGTTTTCCTTCACGTATCTGCTGACACAATTCAGGGTCGTCGCCAAACAGATTTTCATAAACTTTGTCAAGACAGTCACCCTTCGTCTTGTAAACCATTTTTTTTGAAAAAGCACTCTTCTTCACACTGATTGCCATGCCGACAAACACTCCGTAGTCCATATCTTTTTTCCTGC
The DNA here is from genome assembly GCA_946405045.1 of uncultured Bacteroidales bacterium. Taxonomy (GTDB): domain Bacteria; phylum Bacteroidota; class Bacteroidia; order Bacteroidales; family Paludibacteraceae; genus UBA1723. The sequence continues at coordinate 9,070 of CAMJFV010000048.1, forward strand.
ATATATATCGGTCGTATCTGCCCACTCCTAAGTCAGTGGTACAATATAAACAGACATCACCATATTCCACCACATTATACCTTTGATACTTCAACTTCGTGGTCGTGCCTTTCAGATAATCCTCATAATTCACATAACCGACATTTTCAATGATGTAAAGATCCTCGCCTCTACCGGACAAAACAATACTCTGTATTTTTTCCGGTTCCATTTCAAGCCACTTACCCTTAGGCGTAAGACGGTAGACTACTGGAGATGAAAACAATAAAGTTTTATCTGATATCTCGCACTCAACTTTTTCGCCATTCTTCAAGTTGATGACTCCAGCCCAAAAATTCGGTAGATAATTATCCTGAGCATTAGCGGCAAACGCACTAACGCAACAGAAAATAACCGATAAAACAAGTTTCTTATAATTCTTCATAATCTTCACAATATCTAATAATCTGTTAAATTTAAGTAATATATTTTGCTATAGAGTTCATTACACAATTAAAATGAGTTTTCTATGTGCTCGCCTACGGCTCACACCACGGAAGGAAGGTTAGGGTGTTCCGCCCTTAACAATCCTCGAAATAAAATTAAACTGCTTCTATAACTAATTTATTTGCCTGATTTTTCTGTTTTGTAGACATTGTACTCATGGACAATATCCTTCATATTCTGCAACTTCAATTTTCCTTCCCGTATCTGCTGACACAATTCAGGATAGTCGCCAAAGAGGTTTTCATAAACTTTGTCAAGGCAATCATCCTTCGTCCTGTAAAAATATTCTGACGATCCGATTCCTTTCGCAGCTATTGCCACCTGTCCTAAATACACTCCGTAGTCAGCATCTTTTTTCCTGCATATATAACGTTCAGCGTATGCTGCTTGCATATTGGATATCGCAGCACAATATAGGCTGATTTCCCCATATTCCACTAAACAATACCTTTGATGCTTTAACTTCTTGGTCGCACCCTTCAGGTAATCCTTATAATCCACAAAACCGACATTTTCAAGAACATAAACGCCATCTTCTTTGTCCATATCGGGCAAAACAATACTCTGTATTTTTTCTGGATCCATTTCTTTCGTTTTGCCATTAAGGGAAAGACGGTAGACTACAGGAGATGACAATAACAGAGTGTTATCCGCCATCTCGCATTCAACTTTTTCGCCATTCTTCAAGGTGATGACTCCAGCCATAAACTTCGGTGGATAATTCTGTGCGTTAGAGACAAACACACTAACGCAACAGAAAATAACAGCAAAAACAAGTTTCTTATAATTCTTCATAATCAACTATTTTTTGCTTGATTTTTCTGCCTTATAGACATTGTATTCACGAACAATATCCTCGATGTCTTCAAGTTTTAACTTTTTCTCACTTATCTGTTTGCACAAATCCGGATAATCGCCAAAGAACTTTTCATAAAGTTTATTAAAATGGCCATACGTCTTAGTATAATACTCGTCTTGAAATGGTTTAAGCTGAGTCTGCACCCATCCAAGATATACCGCATAATCAGTTCCTTCCTTCCGTCCGTAATATTTTAAATCATTACAGAGCAACTTTCCGTTCTGATACGTGGTAACCGATTTACAGAACAAGCTAACAGATCCATATTCCCTTACATTCATCATCTC
>CAMJFV010000049.1 GCA_946405045.1 uncultured Bacteroidales bacterium
TCATTCCGTGGAACTTTCCGTTTAGGAAGTATGCAACCGGCATATATGCCTGCAAATCGATGTCCATGCCTTTTGCCAAATTCTGCATGTATCCGTCACGCCAGCGTGGGAACAAGTAACCGTAACCGTTACCACCGTTTCTCAAAGTAAGAGCTTTATATTTTGTGTAGTCTCTGTCTTCGAAGAACTTGTTGTATTGGAATTTGTTTTCTCCAGTACGTTTGTTTGTCTTGATCTTGAAACTCTTCACTCCATGAGATCGTGAGCATCCTCCTTGCAATGCTACTTCAACTTCCTGGCTGTTGACTGACTTTCCGTCAACAAAATATTCGAAATTAGCAGGACGATACCATTCCTGATGATAGTTGGCTACCTTGATCTTGTCAGAAGAACAGATTGTGCGGGCACCATTTGTTCCGACTACGCAACTTCCTAATGAGTCGCTATACAAATCGATGCTGTCTGCCACAATTGAAACAATAGGAAGTGTTGTCTCTCCACAATGCTCGTAGTATTCTCCCAAATATAGGTAGGATGCTGTGGCTACGTCGCTCCAAAGAACACCCTCCTTGAATGCTTTTGCTCTGATGATGGTGTTGTCGGAAATCTCTATAGGTGCTGTATATTCAATACCTTTTTCCAATGTAGGTATGCTTCCATCCAATGTGTAATAGATTTTTGCTCCTTCTGTCTTACACGATAATTCAACTGTCGCTGTGTTGCCGGCTCCGATTAGTCCAGACGGAGTGCCTCCAAACTCAGGTTTTGCCACTCTTTCCGAAATCTTGTATGCGGCTCCGTTTTTAGCTCCTGGAGTCGGTTCCATAAATCCCTCTTTTGAATAAGAGACGTGAGTGTATTGCGCTGGATAAGAAATGGATATGGTGTCTCCTTTGCCTGTAGCAAAAATTAGTTCACCTGCATCGGAAGTTAATTTTTTCTGTACACTTCCTACGTAAAGAGGGTGTACGGCTTTGGCTGTTTCGCTGGATGTCTCTTCCTTTCCAAAAAACATCACACTGTAGCCTTTGGGCAAAATGTGTGTTTTGGTAAGTTTGAAATACCAGTTCTCTTTGCCCTCCTTTCGGTTTTTTATGAACCAACCATTTAGGTCGACTGGTTCGCCATCGTTGTAGAATTCAACATAACCGTTGTAGTCAAACTTGTCGCTCACTGTTGTGGCGATATTGCTTGGCATGATCTCTGTGATTGTCACGGTTGCTGATGCGGAAACTGCTGTTGTAGCTAATACTGATGATAATAGCGTTTTTAGAATTTGAGTAAACTTGTAAACGTGTTTCATGTCTTTTGATTTGGTTATCAACGTTACGGCAAAAGTAAGAAAAAAAACTAGAGTGCAAGTTTTTGTCGGTAAAAAAGTGCTGTTTGTCTATAAAAATAGGAAATTTAATGAGGTTCAATGAGAAAATGTATAAAAATGTAACATCTAATGGGGGAAAGAGAGGAATCTGTCTAAAATATATCCAGACATGGACGACCACATTTTTCAAATCATGGGCGACCACAAGGGATCGCCCCTACGGATGTATTTCCCAACAATTATGCATTATGAATTGCATGGGCTGTGATGATTGTGTAGGAATATGAGTTGACGGTGATGATTTCACCATTGGATTCCGCATACCAGTTTTTCCCTTGCTTGGTGATGACGCAGTTGTCTCGCATAATCACGTCGACGCAATATTTCACGACATCAGTGTCGTCTGCAAGAGTAAGGTTGCGACGTATACGCTCTTTCCCCATTTCTGTGGTGTGGATGCGGGATATGTTTTCCAATAAATCATTCATTGTGGTATGTAGGGGCAGGTCTTAGACCTGCCCGCATTATAAATTGATAAATATTGAAATAAATATAGGGCGGATACAATACCCGCCCATACATTATAATTTTGATATTGATTCCAAATTTCTGTCGCTGCAGATATTCTTTCCGTCTGTTGTCATAAGGAAGTCGATTAGATCGGCATATCTCTCGCAAACTTTTGGTCGAACCATCTTCATTGTTGAGTTGAGCAGGTGGTTGGCTTCTGTGAATCCTTCACTAAGCACTCCCATTGTGGCTGGCAACCAGCGTTCTGGATGCAATCCTGCATATTTGCCGCCTTTACGCATTTGACAGATCTCATTCCAAAGCATCTCTGTTGCGATCTTTTGGTTTTCTGGCTTTGAGAGGTCTCCATGACCGTGCTCTTCCAAACGGGCTTTCAACGCTGATGCGTTTGGCACGATAAGCGCGATGGTGTATGGCGACTGGTTATTGTAGAGCATGCATTGGTCGATGATTGGCGACAATTCCACAATGCTTTCCTCAATTCCTTCAGGTGAGTATTTCTCTCCGTCGCTTGATATGAGGAGACTTTTGAAGCGTCCGAGCACCTGCAGGAATCCGTCTGGATCCATGTAGCCCATGTCTCCGGTGTGAAGCCATCCGTCTACGATGGTCTCTTGTGTGGCAGTCTCGTTTTTCCAATAACCTTTCATCACATTGCCACCTTTGATGACAATCTCTCCCTTCTCTCCGTTTGGAAGAACTTTTCCGTCGGCATCACATATTGTGATATCCATAAATTTGACTGGAGTGCCGGAACTTCCGAATTTAGCTCGTCCGCTGACGTTTGAACTGATCACCGGTGAAGCCTCGCTCAATCCGTAGCCCTGGAAAATAGGAATTCCTACTGACATGAAGAAGCGTTGTAGCTCAACATCAAGCAATGCTCCTCCTCCGATGAAGTATTGCAGACGTCCGCCGAAGTTCTCACGTATTTTGCTCATCAATATTTTGTCGCCAAGCCAAACAAGCGGTTTGCGCAAGAAACTCAAGCCTGAGCCTCTGTGGAAATAGTCTTTATTATATGCATATGCGTTCTTGCGGAAGAACTCGAACATTTTCCATGCGAAATCACCTTTCGCTTTCACTCCCGACTCGATATTCTTTCTGAATGCTTTCGACAATGCCGGCACACTCATCATCAATGTCGGACGAACCTCTTTGATTGCCTGAGGGATAAGTTTCAAAGTCTCCATAGGAGTCTTGCCTATGATCTGCGACGCGATTGTCGCTCCATAGTAGATGAAGCAGTATAGGCATGTGGTGTGGGCGAAACTGTGGTCCCAAGGAAGGATGGTCAAAGTCACGTCGTTAGGAGAAATCTTTACAAGAGAAGCTGACTGGAGAGTGTTTGACACGTAGTTGCCGTGAGTAAGCATGATGCCCTTAGGATCGGAAGTTGTTCCGCTGGTGTAGCTGATATTCACCATGTCATCCTTGTCGATAGAAGCGATCAAAGTGTCCAGATGAGTGGCGTTGTCAGAGTTTTTCAGCCATTCCGCACCGTCGTTGACAATATCATCATAAGTGGCGACACCATCGCTGAGAGCCTCACAATTGTCAAGATGGATCAGAGTGATACCTTCCGGACCGAACCCCACGTCGGCAAGACGCTTAGCTTGTGGAGCGGAAAGGATGAGATAGCGAGCTCCTGAGTGGGCAAGACGGAATGACACCTCACCTTCCACATTCAGTTTGATGGATAGAGGCACGTTTACGGCACGAGCCATAAGCATTCCCAGCTCACAGATCAGCCATTCGCGTCGTCCCTCACTCATAAGAGCGATACGGTCGCCAGGTTTGACGCCCATCTTTATCAGGCCTGCCGCAAAATGACGTGCTTGCTGTTTCACTTGGGTGAAAGTCAGACTCTCCCATTTGCCGTTTCTTTTGTCAAGAGTAAGTGTGTTATTGGGAAACAACTTGACGCCTCTGTCAAGAAGATCTATGATGTTTTCTAATTTTTCTGCCATAAATATCTGATGTGAATAATGAAAATCCTTACGCATCAAATATAAGAATTAATTCATAATTCACAATGCATAATGCATAATTGTTGCCGTCGCATTAATGCAATTTTACAAATAAGAAGGCGACCTTTTATGATTTATGTCCGACTTTTTCTTTGGTTTTCATGCTTTCATTCGGCTAAAGTCGATTTCCCATAAGAATTTATCTTTTTGGGAATCATCGGTGATGTCCTCTATGTATTTGATGGCTGTATCGCAACTTCTTTTCAAATGTGAATATGGATTTTCATTCTCTATTTCGTCGCAGGTCCACCATGCACAGCCTATTTTGAAGTCTTCTCCATCAAGAATCCACAAAGTCAATCCGGTGACAGGAAAAAAATCTTCTCTTAGATAATTAATTATTTTGATAGCCTCTTCTTTGGGAAACACGAATGTATCAACATCAGAGCAAAAATATTCTTTTAATGAGTAATATTTGTTGATGTTTGTCTCTTTGATTGCTTTTTCTATTTCCATACTCAAAATAAATAAATCGGCATCTCATTATTTTTGAAAGGGCATTCTAAATCCCGACGCATTGCCGCCGTCAAAACAGATTATTTGTTGAATAACAAAAAAGGCTTTCAAAACCGAGGTTTCAAAAGCCTTGAGTGGTGACCCGTATAGGATTCAAACCTATAACCTTTTGATCCGTAGTCAAATACTCTATTCAGTTGAGCTAACGGGCCATACCGTTTTTTTGTGACCCATACAGGATTCAAACCTGTAACCTTTTGATCCGTAGTCAAATACTCTATTCAGTTGAGCTAATGGGCCAGTCACAACCACTTTTTTGTGAATTGCGGTGCAAAGGTATGGAAAAAATTAGTAAAACAAAATAAAAAACGAGATTTTTTATGTTGGGCAACAAAATTTTGTGCGATTCCTTCATTATTTTCCTATTTTTGTCGCATGATTGAAAAAATGAGACATATTTTATTTTTTATATTGTTTTTGTGCGCGACGTTGAATTTGTCTGCACAGTCTAATATCTCCGAGTATTCTCTCCGTGAAGTTTACAAAAAAGGGGATGCCACTCTCATTCGTGCGACGAAAGAGAATGAGGAGAAATATGTGATAAAGATACAGCAGAGTAAAGTGAAGGCTATGTATGTGGCTCTTGGCACTAAGGGGGACGCGGTGATCACTCTGCAGAACTTTATTGACAGACCGAAAGAGTACAGAATGCTGTATAAATTGGAAAATCCGTCCAATAATGCGGCTGGATATTTTCTCAAGCACTCCAATGCTTCCACGCTCGTCAGATTCTATGAAGGGCTGGATCTCAATAATTACGGTGTGATTTCATTGAGACATTTGAAGAAAATCGTGGATTTTTTGAAGGAATAATGTCCCAAACTGACGTCTGAGATTCGTCAGCCTTGTTTTCCCGGTTATCGTTTTTGTGCGGTCCCTCTCAGATAATCCAAAATCTTGAATGTTTTGCTATAGTATTTGTGGACGTGGATGAAAGGCACGAGTTCAGCCCCGAATTCACGGTGTGAAGAGCCGATACCTTGGTTCATACTGCCTTCGAAATCAAAACCTTTGGTCTTGTCTTTCAAGAATTCCAAAGTGTCCCAGATCATCAGCGACGGGGCTCCTTCGTTTTTTCTGTTCTGGTCGATTCCCGTCCAGATATAGTAGGCCCATTCAGAATCCCACACCAGGAAGAATGCCGACAGCAAAGTTCCTTCTGTGTCTCGTGTGCTGACAATGGTGCCTTGTCCGGCCTTTTTAGCCTCTTCGATAATATGCTTGCAGTCCCATTTGTCGAGCAGATCATCCATTCCTCGCTCTTTATATGTGCGACGGTGGAAATCCAGGAATTCGTCGGTAGGCATGTCGAATGTTGTCGACAATCCGTTCTTTTGCGCTTTGCGTATATGCTTTTGCTTTGACTTGCAGAATCTTGCGAACAGTTCATCCGCATCTCCAATGTTTGGAAGACGGTAGGTGTATCGAGTGTATTGTTTGTAGCCAGCCCAGTGGAATGGCAGGTGGTGTGTTATACGTGGTGAAAAATTCTGCCAGAACATGTCTGCCCCCAACGTCTCCAGTTGAGAAATGATTTCATTGAACACTTTCTCCTCAAACATCAGTTTCTCATAGTTCGACAGTTGTTCAGAATTGGATGGGGTAGGATAGAAGATGTACGGTCCTGTGTGTTGGCAAAACTCGTGTTGGGAGACCAGGGTGAATCCAAATTTTTTATATATGGCATAAGGCATAGTGGCGATGACGTTGTTGGCTTTGTCACGTATGATCAGCACGTCCCAATTGTCGCCATTGCTCGCGTTCATCCACCAATATTGCGAGAACACTGGTATTTCCGGATGCTGTCTGCATATTTCTTTGTATTCTTCCTTATTGCTCATGTTTCTTTTTTTTGTGAGACGAAGGTCCTATTTCAACTCTCAACTTCCAACTCTCAACTATTGATAGTACAAATATAAAGAAAAAGAAAGGAACGCAAAAGATATTGCGTTCCCTCCTTTGGTATTTAATGCAAAAAGCGTTTTGTTTTTACAATCTTATTTCTTGACAATCAATCTGAATGCCTGTCTTGACGACTCTGTGTTTACAATCACAGTGTAGATTCCGTTAGCAAGACGTGCTATGTCAACGCTGTTGGCACCGTCTGAATCTATCTGCTCAGTCAAAACAACCTTACCGTCTACGCTCATGATCTGAACGGATGCATTTGCGTCTCCATTAATGATCTCGACGTAGAGAACATCAGCTGCTGGATTTGGATACAATTTGCATACGTTTTCATTAGCGTCGATTGTATTTGTTGCGGAATCACTGTCATATTTTCCGTGAACCACAGCTCTTGCACAGCCTGAACCTGCCTGGATTTGCCAGTTGATCATCGCAGGGAATGGCTTGTTGTTCGCCTCTCCCTTATCACATCCAGTAAATTCGATTACATCGCCATTGTTGGCGAATGTGTTGTAGTCTTTTCCATTAGCATAGAATGGAATTGAACCGTTGGCTGGTTTTGCAGACAATGAATAATCGCCTGTCTCAGAAATCTCGATTGGGTTGCTCAATGTGATTGTGTACCAACCTTTGTTCTGCAAATCGATAGGGTCAGAGTTGAAAGTCTGCTTTTTGCCATTATGAGTAAGTGTGAATGTTACAGCTTGGGTGCCAGTTGTGTAGATAGCTGACAAATAAACAGAAACACCTGTGATCGAGAATGGCTTGTGGGCTGTGAACAATGCAGCTGTTTCACCCCAATCCGAAGTTGTCAAAGATGCGAATGTCTTCTCGTCCGGACCAGCTACGAATGAACTGCTTCCTGCGTTCTGCACATAAACGTCGATGTCTTTGTGGATTGTGGTTGTGTATGTTTTGCCAGAGCCAAGAAGTGTACCTCCCTCTGCCTTGTCATACCACTCATATTCACCGTCGCCTTCAGCAGTGAATGTGATTTTGCCACCGTTGCTAGACTTCGCGTCAGCCACAACTGGAAGTTTAGATGTGATCTCAGTCTCGATTTTCTTGCTTCCACATCCTGTCACAGATATCTTACAAGTGTACATACCTGCCTTAGTTGCTGTGTAAGTAGATGAATTAGCGCCTTCAATATCTTTTCCGTCGATACCCCATTGGTATGAAGCTCCCTTCACGTCTATAGTAGCGTCCAATGTGATAGTCGCAGGATTACACAACTCTCCGCTTTCAAGATGTACATCTGGTAGCTCATCAAGGATTGTGACACTTGCTGAAGTCTCCCATTCGCCAGCTGAATCTACGACACAAGTGTAAACACCTGCTTCTGTGACTTCGTAAGTTGTAGATTTAGTGTCAGATACCAACTGTTTTCCGTCTTTTGACCAAGTGAATTTCTTCTTTCCGTCAGCCTGGATCTTGCTGTCGAGCACGATTGAACTCTCTCCACAGATAGAGCGGTCGTCTCCAAGCTTTGGTGTCGGATGAAGAGCCAAACTAGCCACTGGATTCAAGATTGAATTGATATATCCAAGAGATGCTACAAGTCCAGCATTGTAGTCGATACCACCTTCACTGTATGTGTACTCTTTCTCATTATCAATATATTCACCGTTGTTGATTGATCCACCTACCATGTATCCCAACTGCATGAATTTATCTTGAGGTTTCAAGTTTGCCTCTGAGTTGTTGTCAAGACCGTAGAAATTACGGTGGTGAGGATAATGAGGGAAGTTATCTCCAAATCCTACTATATAAGAGAATTTCTTTCCGTTGTTACCCATGATATACTCGATGGAAGTAAGAGCATACGGATTTAGGGTCTTCTCTTTACCTAGCACTTTGTCGTTAAGGGCGTAAACAAATGCCTGATTTGCTGGGAAACGAAGAATACCCCAGTTTCCGTTCTTCTTGTTTAAGAAATAGCCACTTGCTGGTTTGTACAAATCGCAGAAGAACTGTAATGCAGTTTTGGCGTTCGCATCATCAGCATACATGGCCATCAGATAGCATGCCAAATCCTCTGTGTTGTTGTAGTTAAGAGAATAGTTGTGGTTGTAGGTCTCTTGATCTGACATAAATTTGGAATGCTCCTTGGCTGAATCCAAATACTTGCTGTCATTTGTGGCACGGTATAGCTCCATCGCAAGGATGACAATATCTGATTCATATTTACCTTTTGCTGGATAAAAATCGCTGCCTGTATTGCCCATAGCTGTGTTCAACACGTAGTCGTACGCCACTTTTGCTTTAGCCAAACATTTGTCTGCATAGTCTGAATCGAATGGGCGATAACAACGGCTCATGATTGCAAGAGTCGCACCACAGAAAGATGTCATTGATGTTGTCTTTCCATTGGCTTTGAACACTTTACGTGATCCTTCCGCTTCTCCACCTTGTGCTCTTGAAAGAGTTGCCTTCACTGGTGAAGTACACCATACCTCATGGTCTGGACCTCCGTCTCCCACCTGATAATAGAAAGTCTTCTCGTCGCGCACACACTTCATAAAGAAGTCTGTGGCATATTTTAGCTCATCTAGGATATCAGGAATGCCGTTTGGCTTACCCTTTTTGCCTTCCCAAGTATAGTCGCTCGCACCGATGTAACCTTCGTAATTCTGTGAATAATAGTCGCCGTATCCTGTTGGAAACTCAGAATAACCCAAAGCAAGCATATAGCCAGAGTAAAACTCTGTCTGTCCGAACTTCACATTATCTCCACAGTCTACCCAACCTCCGGTCAAATCATAATCACCGTCGGCATCTTTCACGAAATCCTGGCCTTTGACAAAAGCCTTAAGATTACCTGTTAAAGATGATGCAGTCTGTGTTGGCTCATGTTCTGCGATAAGCCAGTTGTGCCCTGCTCCTGATCTCTGGGCTCCATAAAAACGACCGGTCATCCAAAGAGCTTTCTGATACTGCTCATTGTCGAACGATTGAGCTGTCATCGAGCTAGCCGATGACAATGCCAATGCGACAACTGTCGCTTTTACGGCAATAGATGAGTATATCTTCTTCATAATCTACCCTATTGTAAGTTATTAATAGTGTTTTTTAATTATTGATGTATTGTCAATAGTCTTTTATTTCAAAAACCGTTTATTTCACAGCAATCTTTGCGACACGCTTCTCGTGGCGTCCTCCTTCGAAGTCTGTTGTAAGGAATATTTTGACGATCTCCAAAGCTTTTTCTTTGCTGATGAAACGGGCAGGCAAACCGACGATGTTTGCATTGTTGTGCTGACGTGCAAGTGATGCGATTTCTGTTTCCCAAGAAAGCGCGCATCTCACACCCTGATGCTTGTTGCAAGTCATCGATATGCCGTTGGCGCTACCACAGATTGCGATTCCAAGGTCTACTTCTCCTTTCTCCACTGATTCTGCAAGCGGATGGGCATAGTCTGGATAGTCACAGCTATCGTTAGTGTCCGTACCGAAATTTTTGATGTCAGCGACAAGTGGAGTCAGTTGCTCTACCAAGTATTTTTTCAAATCTGTACCAGCGTGGTCGTTTGCAATACCTATTTTCAATTCACTCAAATTCTTCATGTTTCTTATTAAGTATGAATTTGTTTTAGCTTTTTCTTCTAGCTAAGTGCACAAATATAGTCTAGTGTACAAATCTAGTTGAGTGTACAAATATAGATATGAAATTCAAGTTTAGCAAATAAAAACAATGATTTTTAAGTGATTGGCTAATAGATAGAAAAATACGATGGCGGACATTGTCATTTATCCAACGACAATGCCACTCTGTTCAACTTCATATCCACATCTTTCACAATCACACTCAATCTTTGCCCTACGGATACTATTGTCTGCAAGTCGACGTTGCGTTGTCTTGTGAATTCGGAGACGTGTACCAATCCGTCACGATGCACTCCGATGTTGACGAATGCTCCAAAGTTTGTGATGTTGGTGACGATGCCTTCCATTCTCATTCCGATCTCAAGGTCGGTCACCTCTTTCACATTCTGTCGGAATGCCAATGGCTTGATCTTTTCTCTCACGTCTCTTCCCGGCTTGTCCAACTCTTTCATTATGTCTTGCAGTGTAGGCAATCCGATTTTTGCGTCGACGTATTTGTTCAGATCGATGGAATCTCTCACCTGTTTGTTGGCGATCAGTTCCTCCACCGGCGTTATATAGAGGCCGTTGCTGCTGAGCAC
>CAMJFV010000050.1 GCA_946405045.1 uncultured Bacteroidales bacterium
CTTCCCGAAAGCGAGTGCAAAAGTATAGCGGATTTTGATTCTGTGCAAGCGTTTTAGGAATTATTTTTCAAGTTTCTTTATAAATGGCTGATTCTACGGAAGATAATTTTTGGGGGATTTTTGCCGTGAAGACGTCGTATTGCATAGTCTCCGACATCTGGACGTGGAATTTATTTATTACACACATGAAACAGGTGGAAAATTATAGGAAATACCGCGAAATAGGGTTTGAGAACTACATTTTTTTGCGTAGGGTTCACACCCCACGCTAGATTATGCCGCACCTTCGGTGCAGGGAGGAACAAAAAAATGGTGTCAAAACCAAAATCATGAGAAATCGTATTGTCAAAAATGTGAATCGTATTATCTATAACCCCTAAAGGGGTAATAAATGAAATCCATCTTCATATTTTTCCTACCGATATCTAACGTCTGACGGAGTAATTATTCCACGGGCGTCCACGGCATTCCAAAAATTATGGCGTCCATATTCAAATATCCGGGCGTCCACAAGGGTTCGCCCCTACGGGCAAGATCAATGCCTCAGACGGATTGTACAACAATTACGAACTATGCATTATGAATTACGAATTATAAAGGCCCACCATCGGCACTGAACAAACAAAAAGAGACGTCGCAATGCGACGTCTCTACAAATACATATAACCTATATTGGTTCTTTATTTCCCAATCAATGATTTAATTGCATCATAAATTTCAGACAATGACATCAATTGCTTGTCTACTCCGTTCTGGTTCAACACATACATTAATGCTCCAAAACCTACGGCGAATAATACAACAAGGAAATATCTAACACCTGGCTTTAATCTTGAACTCATAATCTAATCTTTAACTAATTAACAATTAAAAATATCTGCGCTCAGACGAAGATGAATTAGATGAACTACTTGCTTTCTCTGGCTCTGGACCTTCTGAGAAAACTGCATCTGATGCCGACGAGCCAAATTTTGACGATGAAGCAGACTCTTTCTTTGAAGAACTGAACAATCCATCAATTCCATATGTCTCGTAACGCTTCAACAATTCATCCGCACGAGCAGATGCGACTGCATTGTCTACATTGATCTGACTCAAGATTCCTCCCGTCTCCTCAATGACTGTCGTCATCTCTCCTAAACGCTGAGAAATATCATCCGCCATATAATCCATCGCACGAGTGAATGTCTCCATCTGATCTGGATCGCCCTTCAAAATCGACATCATAGACGAGAATGCCTTATGCTGCTCTTTAATAGAACGATACTCATCCTCTCTCTCCTTCACCTCATTCTCTGTATCCTCCACTGTAAGATCCGCAGCACGTTTCAACTGCTGTAGGATAGCGTACCATTTCTTCGACTCCTCTAGTCTCGCAGTACGACGCTCAACAGCCTCTTTCAAACGTACAATCTGACGCTCTGCAACTGCGGCACTTCCCTTGTCGCCCTGTTTATTGTAAACCTCAAGTCGACGGAAGTTTGTCATCAACTCTTCTTTCTTAGCAGCCAACTCCTTTTCTGACTGCATCATCAAACCACGCATTGTGCCCATGTGCTTCTGGATCTCCTGAATTTTCTTCTTCATCTCCAAAATCTTCTTACGCACAATAGCAATTGGATCGATTTCAATGATCAGACCAGTAAGTTTTCTCATCAACATGAAATATGCGTTTGAGCATAGTTCCTGAAACTTTTTGTTAGTCAACAAGAATCCTATTCCGGCTATCACACCGACCAAAGCAGCCAATGTAATGATATTCGACGCTAGTGTGATCAAAAACGGAAGTACCGAATACAATAGCATACAGCCACCAACAGCCGCTACAGCCGCTATAATTTTTCCTAATGTGCCACCTGGTTTTTCCCAAGGAGATACTTTATGCTCCTCATTCATTGGTGGTAAGTTATTAAATTCCATATTGTTAACTTATATTTTCAATTATTCTTTCAATGCTTCTTCTAGTTTAGCCCCGTCCATTCTCAATTTTCCGATCATATAGTCGACAGTAGCATTAAACTCTTTCTTTTTCTTTCCACAGTCAGCTTTGACCGCCACTACCTGTCCTTCCTGCTCCTGTGCGAAAGTCTTCAACTTTTCCAACTTCGCCTCAAGTTCAGCGATTTCTGATTTGGCTTTTTCAATTGCCTCTTCACGAGCGACCACCTGATCCTGCCAAAGTTTGTTGAATTGCTCAATGCCACGCCCCCTCTCGTCTTCTATATATTGGATATATGTAAGGATACTCTGCAAAATCTGTTTTTTGGAAAGCGATGGCGACGCTGCTTTCAACGTTGCGTAGCTCACAGTGAAACGCATTTTTTCATCTGGAATGCTCTGAAGAAGCACTTCGTCGTTAGCAGCCTTTTTCAACTCAAGGTAATCCGGTCCGGGAAGATTCTTCTCATCAAGCATCGCAATGATATTGTCCAATACTCCTTCGTCTATCTCTGCCGGTTCAGAATTGTCGTCTGATTTGAAATCAATTCCCATAGACGTTGATTGTGAATTAGCGTCATCAGCAGGCATTCCCTGAGCCGAAGCCGAGTTTGCAGGTTCTGCCGCAGGGGCTGTTTTCTTCTCCTCACGCTTTATCGGACGTCCATGCTCATCGACCTCCTCAAACAACAAGTTTTTTATTCCTTTAAAAAGTCCCATATTAATTATTCATATAATGCAAAAATCGCACTATGTCTAAAAAATTTCTCAAAAATACATATTTAAGCAAAAAAGTCAAAAATTCAACATGCAATTTTTCTAAGTGTACCGTCCATTTTTAACTTTTTTATACATATATATAGGAATATATGGGATCTTCAGCATACAACATCTGAATAAACGACAAAAGGCAGGAGATTACTCCCCTGCCTTCTTATATTATGAGACCATATTATTAATGGTGGAATAGACGAATGCCTGTAAATGTCATTGTGATACCAAGACGGTCACAACACTCAATAACATTATCGTCACGCACTGAACCACCTGGCTGTGCGATATACTTAACACCACTCTTGTTTGCTCTTTCGATATTATCTCCGAATGGGAAGAACGCATCCGAACCTAGTGCGACATCAGTCATAGTGTCCAACCAAGCACGCTTCTCTTCACGAGTGATAGGTTCAGGCTTCTCTGTAAAGAAGTTTTCCCAAACACCATCAGCAAGGACATCCATATAATCATCAGAAATATAAACGTCGATTGTGTTATCACGATCAGCACGTTTGATTCCTGGCTTGAATGGAAGAGCCATAACCTTTGGATTCTGGCGAAGATACCAGATATCAGCCTTGTTTCCAGCAAGACGAGTACAGTGAATACGGCTCTGTTGACCAGCACCGATACCGATTGCCTGGCCATCCTTTGCGTAGCAAACTGAATTCGACTGTGTATATTTAAGAGTGATAAGTGCGATCAAAAGGTCACGCTTAGCCGACTCTGGAAGAGTCTTCAATTTTGTAGGGAACTCCTTGAACAACGACTCATCAATCTTCAACTCGTTTCTACCCTGCTCAAAAGTAACACCAAACACCTGCTTTCTCTCAATTGGATTTGGACGGTAGTTAGTGTCCATCTTAATGATGCAGTAAGTACCCTTACGTTTTGCTTTCAAAATCTCAAGAGCCTCTGGAGTATAGTCAGGAGCGATTACACCGTCGCTCACCTCACGAGAAATCAAATCAGCAGTCTGCTTATCACAAGTGTCTGACAATGCGATGAAATCTCCGAATGATGACATACGGTCTGCACCACGAGCACGAGCGTATGCAGTAGCCAATGGGCTAAGCTCCTTATCGTCAACAAAATAGATCTTCTTCAAAGTGTCCGACATAGGAACAGCGACAGCCGCACCAGCAGGACTTACATGTTTGAACGACGCTGCAGCAGGAAGCCCAGTAGCAGCCTTTAGTTCTGTTACAAGCTGCCAAGAGTTGAATGCATCAAGAAGGTTAATATAGCCAGGACGACCACACAACACCTCGATTGGCAACTCACCCTCCTCCATAAAAATACGGGAAGGTTTCTGGTTGGGATTACAACCATATTTCAATTCCATTTCTTTCATCAGGAAAGTATTTTAAAATTTGAGTGCAAAGATATTGCAAAAAGTCGAATTTTTCAAGACGATTTTCAAAAAATCAAGTTGACGCCCAACACAAGACAAGGGGCAACAGCAAAAAGAAACAGGAGTACACAAACAACTCCAATCAAATATTTGTATTTCACATTCTTTATATTTGGCAAAGCATACTTAAAAATGACATACAAAGTCAATGCCGCAAGAACTAACACTATCAAAACCAACAATATCCCAATCGTCACAAAAATATACTCTTCCATACTTAAACCTAATTTACATAAAAAAAGGAGTTCGTGATGAACTCCCTCTTGCGGTATGGACGGGACTCGAACCCGCGACCCCATGCGTGACAGGCATGTATTCTAACCAGCTGAACTACCACACCAACTCGCAACCTTTTCAATTGCGAGTGCAAATGTAGGGCTTTTTTTTATATCTGCAAATCATTTCCCAATTTTTTTAGCAAAAAAACTTTGTTTCATACAAAATCAGCTTCTTAAAAATGTAGATCTATATTATAAACTATATTTTCGACATTCTTTACAGGCTATAACCCGCAAAAAGATTCCGATAAAAAATGTTTCGTCACACAAATAATAAAAAATATCACATAACACTCTACAAACTCTAACTTAGGATCATTTTTTTCATTATGTTTAACTATTTTTAACAGAAGGACGGGCCATAAAAAGCACAAAATCACCAAACAATTCAACTATTTGTACTTTTATTTGGTATTTTTAGGAGAAAACAATCATTTTTCTTAATCATTTAGTTTGCATTATAAAAAAAATATCTACATTTGCACCAAGGAAGTAAAACAAGAAGGATTTAATACTGTTACCACATAAATTTTAGGAAGTACAGAAATACAGGCGATAATGCTTAGTTTGTATATTAAATCCAGATACCGTACTATTCACTTAGTTTTCCTGCGGTAAAATTAGCATTAATCTTTCAAGTTAAATAAACTAGGAGGTTCTTATTCCATAGAAAATCTTCTTCACTGAAGAAAGAATTAGAACCAGGAAAGATTCAAACTTTAAGGACTAAACAATAACATTCATAGAAGTAACTTCGTCGTGACGACGAGGTTATTTCGCTTTTTAAACAACACCTATATTTATTTCATCTTTCACCAATCGTACACACAATCTTTTTCCGGATTCGTTCTCCGCTTTCAGAAACAGCCTCAAATAACAGCACATATATTCCCGTCGGCAACATTTCCCCAGCATCGTCCGTTCCATTCCACTTGTAAACGCCTTCTCCGTCAAGCAACTGATATTCAAAAAGTGTACCAATCTGGGTTCCAAACCTATCAAAGCACGATAATGTTCCCTTAAAATCTGGTTTGGGGAAAGAATACTCAATGATAATTTGCGGAAAATCAGCAGTTATAAAACTTTGGATACAGATGATTTCTTCTTTTTTACCCGACATTGCGGAATTTATTCTTCCTGGTGTCGCCCCTCCACATTCATCAGATGCGGATACCCATTCATCACTATCAAATGAGACCCTTTCCAGGCTCCTACCCTTGTCGGCAACAGAAAATTGGCTGTGCATCTTCGGATCATAAACAAACTCATCCAACACGTTATCATTTTTGTCGAGCAGCACAACATGGGCTCCACTATTGCTTAAAGCAGCCATCTTTGGCAATGAAAAAGAGACAGCACCGTCGCCACATCCATATTTTTCGCACACATCATCCACATTCCTACTCAATATAATATATGTATGCGGAGGAATCGCATCATTCGCGTCGCTTGAAAGTGGCGTGATATAATTAAGATTTCCATTTGCTTTTCGTGTCGCAATCGACAATGACTTTGCAGAAATCCACGTATCGCTCATATTATATAATTCCACAAATTCGCTCTCTCCCGTCGCAACATCAAAAAGAACCTCATTCAAAATTACATCACCTTTCTTCGCACCTTTAGAAAAATAGATTTCCAAAGGTGTGCTGGAACAATTGTCACGGATGTCACATACGGAAAGAGGAATCTCATACTCGCCAAACGAATCCGATTTAACAATTCTGAATCGTGTCTTTTTCTCATCACTCCCCAAAAATTCCAAAGCGTCACCAGGGTCGACGGAAAGGCTCTCCACTTTTATTTTCTCACTCCACAGCACAGTAATGATTGAGTCGGACAGCTCCAGTCCTGCCACATACGGAGGTTCATTGTCAATAAAATCCGAATGGATAGAGATTGAATCAAACACAAAATGCTTGGTACGAGTCTTTGAAAAATGCGGATTCAGAATAAAATAGGAAGATGTTTCAATATCTTTATCATTAGCGGTGAAGTCGACGGAATAATCCTCATCATCATTGATTTTACTTTTCAGAGTCCAATTGCCATCATTGTCCGTCTGCACCACAATATCATACTGCACCTTGCTGAAATTCAACCGTTTCTTTTCTGATGCCCCCAACTTTTTCTGCACACCATCAACAGTTTTCCATAAAGCGATCTCATCGTTCGACTTTCCAAGCAAAAGATAGTAGCCAGACAACGTGGAATCCGCTATATCAGGAGATGAAGACGCAAGATATACAGCAAGATAGTTAGAAGACGAAGGATTCAAATCCATTCTTCCGCATAAATGCCACGTGGCAGAAATTATAGCATCAGATTTTGTGGAAATAGACGAAGAAGATACCGTATTCTCAGCATCAAGCCTCAACGATTGATCCTCAACAGAGAAAGAAGCTGTGTCGCCCGACCAAACATTTTTCCATTCTATATCTGCAAAATGCAGGACAAAACAATAAATTAAACCAATAAATAAATTCATATTACAATTTTTTACTAATTTTGCACCCCAAAGGCTAATCCGCCTACAAAAGTAAGAAAAAGTTTATAATTAAAAAATAAAAAATGAAAGTAGCAATCGTCGGAGCCAGTGGAGCTGTAGGACAGGAGTTCCTAAGAGTATTGGCAGAGAGAAATTTCCCAATGGATGAGTTGGTGCTATTCGGATCAGAAAGAAGCGCCGGACAGAAATACACTTACAAAGGCAAGGAGTACACCGTTCAGCTTCTAAAACACGGAGACGACTTCAAGGGAGTAGATATTGCTTTCACATCAGCAGGAGCTGGAGTTTCAAAAGAATTCGCTGCAGACATCACTAAGTTTGGTGCTGTAATGATCGATAACTCAAGCGCATTCCGTATGGACAACGACGTTCCATTGGTAGTGCCAGAGTGCAACGCAGAAGATGCTCTTGTACGTCCAAGAGGAATCATCGCAAACCCTAACTGTACAACTATCATGATGGTTGTTGTGCTTCAGCCACTTGAGAAGTTGAGCCACATCAAGAGAATCCACATCGCTTCATACCAGGCAGCTTCAGGTGCAGGTGCAGCAGCGATGGCAGAGCTTGAGCAGCAGTACAGAGAGGTGTTGGATGGTAAACCAGCAACTGTAAACAAGTTCGCATACCAGCTAGCATACAACGTAATTCCTCAGATTGACGTGTTCCAGGACAACGGATACACTAAGGAAGAGATGAAGATGTTCAACGAGACACGTAAGATCATGCATACAGACGCCGCATGCTCGGCAATGTGTGTACGTGTACCATCACTTCGTTCTCACTCAGAGGCTGTATGGATTGAGACTGAGAAGCCAATCGATGTTGAGACAGCAAAGAAGGCTATCGCATCAGCAGAGGGAGTTCAGCTAATGGACGATCCAGCAAACAAGGTTTACCCAATGCCATTGTTCCTAGCAGGAAAGGATGATGTATACGTAGGACGTGTACGTAAGGATCTTGCAAACGAAAATGGTTTGACATTCTGGTTGGTAGGAGACCAGATCAAGAAGGGTGCCGCATTGAACGCTGTTCAGATCGCAGAGTACCTTATCAAGGTTGGCAACGTAAAGTAACCAATTACTTTTCATAATAAAACAACGAGGTTGTGTCTTGCGATACAACCTCGTTATTTTTTTACGATAGACGATGGACGAAAGACGGTTGACGATAGACGATAGTAAAAAATTAAAAAAAATGTGAATAATCGCGTCTTTTCATTATTTTTATCCTGTAATTCAAAATGATATGAAGATGACAATCAAATATATTCTTACACTAATCATCTCTATATTTGTAGTCAGCATCCAAGCAAAAGGGGAAACCGACTGGGAGAAGGATGAAGTTAAAGGGGAAGTAAAGGAAATGCGTGTATATAACGTCCATGAAACGACCTCAGGAATAGAGAAAGCTTTCATCCGTCATAAAATCAAATATGATAAAAAAGGGAACCGTCTGGAAGAAGAGCACTACAACGAGAATGACGAAAAAAAAGAACCAATAACATATATATATAAATACAATAGCAAGAAAGACCGTTTATTCAAATATAAATACAAATATAGATATGACACAAACGATACTATATTGTTAGAAAAGACAATATACATAAAACTAAGGGACGGTAAAAATCTTAAATTAGAAGAAACTATTTTTTCTTATGACATTGACGATAAATATATTGAAAATGAAGTGAGCAAATATAAATATGATAAAAATGGAAATATCATCGAGAAAATACGATTCGCAAACGACAGTTTACGAGAGAAAAACATTTACAAATATGATGAAAAAGGAAACCTTACAGAGGAGAACACCGATTCTTGGCTCAGATGGGAAAACAGAAAATTCGTAAACAAATACGACGACAATGGGAATTGTATTGAAAAAACAGGATATGACCACAATGGAAAATTAGAAAGTAAAAACATTTACACCTACGACGAGAGAAAAAATTGTATTGAAGAATATGAATTCCACCGCAACGATTCATTATACCAAAAGACAACATATAAATATGATGAAGAAGGGAAAATAATAGAAGAAACAGCATACGATTCTCATGAGAAAATAATCTCAAAAGACAGTATAAAATACGATGAAAACGGCAATTGTATTGAATCCATTAAATATGAAACAAATAGTTTATGTGCTATTTGGAACGGATGTGATTTTACACAAACAATTAGTGAGTCTATTTCAAAAGCAGTAAATAAATTTGACAAGACTGGGAACCTAATTGAATGCATTTGTTTTCATTATAATAAATTCAATTTCGGAAGCATCATAGAATACGAATATTATAAATGAAGTTGAAGTAGAGATGATGGCACAGAGATGCAAAAAATTGATTCACCTTCACCATTTTTTATTATTTTAGCGTAAAAATTGGTTATAGAGAAATGAAGTCGTCCTTAAAGTACATATTTTCCGCACTGTCATTGATAGTGTTGTGCTTGTGCTGCACCGTCGCACAGGCAAAAGGAAAAACTGATTGGGAGGAGGATGGACTGAAAGGGAAAGTGAAGGAGGTACGTACATATAATGTGAAAGAAAATGCTGGAGCATTGGAAAAATCATTCATACGCAGAAAAATCCAATACGACAAGAATGGAAACCGTTTAGTGGAAGAGCATTACAACGAATATGATGAAAAAGACGGTGAGTTGTCGTCGAGATTAGTATACAAATACAAACGCAAGAAGAATTATATAGAGAGATTAGAATACGACAACTATAAGAAGCTGATCGAAAAAACCTTATACGACAAAAACCGAATCAAGATTGAGGATGAAGACTTTATTTACGGTGTAAATTATTGTTGGAGAACCGTCAACAAATATGATTCAAACGGAAAAATCATCGAAGAAATCCACTATGTAAATGACAGTCTGCTAGAAAAGACAATTTACAGATACGACGAAAAAGCGAATATTACAGAAGAGACACACTCAGATTCACCGACCAGATGGGAAAACAGAAAATTCGTGAATAAATACGATGAGAATGGAAACCTGGTTGAGATTTCAGAATATGACTATCAAAAGAAACTGAAATGCAGAACCATCTATAAATACAATGATAAAAAGAAATGTGTAGAGGAATGCAATTACGACATGAATGACTCTCTATGCAGCAAAATGGTATACAAATACAACGACCAGGGAAAGAAAATCGAGTCAATGCATACAGTTGCGGATAACGAGCTGATGCAGAGAGATGTGTTTATCATCGACGACAATGGAAAGACCTCCGTATCATTACGTTATGACTCGGACGGAGGATTAGGACGAATAGCAGTAAGCAAATTCGACGACGCTGGAAATCCACTTGAGACAATGATCTATTGTGGAGACGACTGGATCTTCTATTTCGGAAGCATCATGGAATACGAGTATTACTAGCAGTTA
>CAMJFV010000051.1 GCA_946405045.1 uncultured Bacteroidales bacterium
GAGTGTTGCAACATATTCCCGACGTCGCCCCTGCCCTCTTTCATCAATCTCATATCAAAATCCACCCAACACATATCGCCGACATAACGCTCGCTCTCTGGCATCAGCGTCGACATCTTCGGATATTGCAGACAGATGGTGTGGTCGGCACGGATGATCGAACGGGACAAATCGGAGAGTTCACGATCCTCACCCATGAGTCCGGACGGAAGATCCACGGAGACAAGAATCGAATCCCCACGTCGCTCCCCATTCACAAAATCGATCACATTGCCAAGAAACGAATCCTTATTCACCACCCTGTTGATTCCCGATCCAAGCAATCCGTCGATAAGCCAAAGATTCTCTTTCTGCAAAAATGGCCTAATCTTTTCAATATCGTCGACGGAAGAGATCTCATATATATCTATATAATCCTTCACATTGGCATACGCCTGGGCAAAGTCAGCAGTCTGACGGTCGCTCACCTTAATATAGAATACCACGACCTCATAATCAGAGCGTAGCATATCCGCCACACAGAGAGCGTCTCCACCGTTGTTTCCGCCTGATGCCAGAACGACAAACCTTCGTTTTGGCATTTCAGCGACGGTGCGGTCTGATCTATTCGCCATCAATTCCGTCAATCTTGAATATAAAGCGGACGAGGCACGACGCATAAGGTCGAAAGATGTGATACCTTCAACGGCAATCTCCTGTGCGTCAAGAGATTTAACTTGGGATGCAGAAAATATTGGAATCATTTTGATTTATCTATTTCTAACAAAATTACTGTTTTTGCGCAGTCCGACACGCAGATTTTTGCAAAAAAATGTAGAAGAGATTTCATTATGTCATCCATTTATTGGTATCACTTTCTTTTCCTCCATTCCACAATACACATTTTTAGGTATTCCCTCACGTCGACAGATACCAACAATAAGGTATGCGAAAGATAAAATTTGAGAAAAAGAGAATTTTGTAGACAGCGCGTACCCATATATAGGTAGCAGCGAACGGTTGATTTTTACCCATTTTTGCGTATTGATGCAGAGTATTGTTTAGAAGTAATTTTGCACCCGAAAAATAGACAAATTATGACACTGAAAAAAACGTTTCTTTTGACAGCAGTAAGCATGGTTGTAAGCACTGCTTCAGCACAATGGAACACAGACAGTACCGAGTACGACAGTTTCAAACATTATCGCATAGGCGGATACGGTGAGATGCTTGCCAACTTCAAGGATTATGGCATCAACCGTTTTAATGGCACAAGCGAGGGGAACAGCAAAGTGAGACGCAATACAATAAGTATCCCACGTATGGTTCTTGCTGGCGACGTAAAATTCAACGAGAGATTCTGGTTAGGAATGGAGGTCGAGTTTGAATACGGAGGAAGCGGTCAGGTATACGAACTGGAAAATACAGAGAATGGAGAATACGAGGTGGAGATGGAGAAAGGTGGAGAAGTTGCCGTCGAGCAATTCCATCTGACTTATCATCTTAACAATCATTTTAATATACAGGCTGGTCACATGGTTGTCCCTGTAGGATTAACCAATTCACACCATGAGCCTATCAACTTTTTCGGCACCGTACGTCCAGAGGGAGAGACGACTATGCTTCCAAGCACATGGCATGAAACAGGATTACAGGTGTTTGGTCAGTTTGGACGCAGATGGGCAAGTTTCAGATATCAGGCAATGGTGATCACAGGATTGAATGCCAACGGATTCAACAGAAACAACTGGGCAGGAAAGGCCAACCAAGGAATGTTTGAAGGGGACAACTTCACATGTCCGGCATACGCTACTCGATTGGAATACACTGGCATCCCAGGATTAAGGTTGGGTGCGTCATTATACTATTGTGATGACGTGGCAGCCAACAGTGACAAACCGAACACCTACAATTTCGAAGCTCCGGTGACTATCTGGAACGTGGATCTCAAATACCGCAACAAGTGGTTTGAGACTCGTGCGAATATCCTGCAAGGCAATCTTGGCAACAGTGATTTGCTGAGCTCAAAAAATGTGATGCTAAGCAACAAATCGCCTTACAGCCGTACCGCACCAATCGCAAGCAAGGCTGTGGATTATGGAGTTGAGTTTGGATTCAGAATGAAGCCATTGTTCAAGAACAACCGCAATCTCGACTTTACTCCGTTTGTGCGTTACGAATATTACAACACTCAGGAGGAGGTGAAAAATGCTGTGGCAGACGACAGATTGGAGACGTCGATGTGGACTGTAGGCCTCAACTACAAACCATTGCCATATCTCGTGGTCAAAGCAGACTACACAAGTCGTAAAATAGGTGATGGCAAATACAACGACGAAAACGAATTCGCTATCGGCATTGCTTTCGTCAACTGGTTTTCAAAGAAATAAAAAAACAATAAAAATAGTATAACATGAAAAAAACCGTACTGATTAGTGTTGCCGCATTGGCAACAATGTTTTTGGGATCATGTAAAGATGACGAACCAGAATCAAATGGTATTCCAGAAGGAACAGCAAACGCAGAGATCAACGAGGATCGCACATTAGTCACATCAGAGAATGTAACGAACTGGACACAATATGCAGTGCAGGTGGCAAATCTGTTAGCAAAAGATGCGACGACGCTGAGAAATGCATGGGTAACCGACTACAAAGGTTTGGGTTCATACGCAGACCAGTTTAAGAATCCTGGTGCTGGAAAGGACTACACGAGCTACATCGGATGTGCACAACAGATCATCGAAGGTTGTGCGGATATCGCCAACGAGGTAGGAACAGCCAAGATCGGTGAGCCTCGCGACCTATGGGAATCTGGCAAATACACAGAAGCTGTATATGCGGTTGAGAGTTGGTACAGCTACCATTCGATCGACGACTACAGCAACAACATCTTGTCGATCCGCAATGCATTCAATGGCACAACAGATGGTAAGGAGGCAACATCAAGTATCGCTTCATACTTGAAGGCAAAAAACAATGCTTTGTACGAGCAGACTAAGAATGAGATTTCAGCCGCATACAATGCGATCAAGAGTATGGCGGCACCATTCCGTAGCCATATCGGAAACAGCAGTGTAGTGGATGCACAGAAAGCTTGTGCTACATTGGAGGCGACACTTACCAACAAGGTCAAGCCTGCTTTGCTTAATGCCACTGAGACTGAGATGGAGCCAATCATCAAGAATTATGTAGACGTGGTGGTTGTGCCTACATACGAATTGTTGGTGACAAGAAACGTCGCCCTCAACACAGCTGTACGCAATCTTGCCAACAATCCAAGTTCAGCCAACTTTGAGTTGGCAGCCAACGCATGGATGCAGGCTCGTGAGCCATGGGAGATGAGCGAGGCATTCCTTTTCGGACCAGTTGCAGATCTTGGACTTGACCCTAACATGGACTCATGGCCATTGGACGCAGCCGCTTTGAAAAACATTCTGAACAATGGTAATTTCCAAGAGTTGGAATGGGAAGGTGAGTTCGATGAAGAAGACGAGACAATCAGCGCAGCACAGAACGTTCGTGGTTTTCATACTCTTGAGTTCTTATTGTTCTACATGGGAGAGCCAAGAACTTATTAATTTTAGTTAATAAAATTACACTTTGATTCCTTGCCTTTTTTTAGGGCAAGGAATGTGTGTATATACGACAAGCAAAACGAAAACAAGCAAATGATTGCTAATATCTCAAAAAGTAAATATTTCCTTATATCAGCTCTGACTCCCCTTCTGTTGGGATGCGACGAAGAAATTGACGACATTGATAAAATTGATATACCTGAAGGATATATGTTATCAGCAGGAATCAGCACAGTGTTCAACAATTCCAGTTTCGCATACGACCAGGATGCCCCATGGGTGGCAGAGAATGTCGCCAACCGTAAACGTTTTACACATGGTGACAAACTATATGATGACGCACTGACCCAATCATCCGGTTTGGGACCAGTGTACGCAGGATATTCATGTGGATCATGCCACAGAAATGCCGGACGAACAAAACCTGCTTTGTGGACCCAGATCAGCCAAGACGCGGATGGCACTCCTGTGTATGGAAGTGGAGAATACGGTTTTTCAAGCATGCTGGTGTATGTGGCAAGGAAAAACGGTCAATTTTTCCAGAATTACGGACGAGTGCTTCACGACCAGAGTATTTATGGAATACAAGCGGAAGGCAAACTGCAATGTCGTTGGCACTACGAAGATTTTGAGTTTCCAGATGGAGAGAAATACCAGTTGGCACGACCAGAGTATACCATTACCGATTGGTACGCCAAATATGGTGACACAGATGATCCGATTGATCCCAGCGAACTGTTCTGCAGTGTGAGAATACCGTTAAGACATGTGGGAATGGGTCAGATGATGGCTCTCGACAGAGAAGAGATCAAACGACTTGCCGCACAAAGCAACTATCCCGAATACGGAATCAGCGGAAGATGTAATTATGTGACCGAGCGTGGAGTTTATGACATTGGATTGTCTGGCAACAAGGCCCAGCATCAAGACCTGACCGTGGAACTTGGATTCTCGAGCGACATGGGTGCGACAAACAGCCGTTATCCGGAAGAGATCTGTGAAGGACAGACGCAGATGAAAGAAGGCAGCATGATGGGTCTGACTTACGACCGTCTTGAAGTCTCCACACAAGATATGGAAGATGTTGATTTTTATATGCAGGGACTTGGAGTACCAGCCCGCAGATTAGGCAGCACTACGACAAAAGTGCAATACCAAGGTCGACAGATTTCAGAACGTGAATACATCGCCATAGGAGAGGAAAAATTCCATGAGGCAAAATGCCATCTATGTCATGTGACCACCCTGCACACTCGTCCACGGGGAACAACACTTCTGGCTGGCACAGAACTGCCTTGGCTTGGAAAACAAACAATCCATCCATACAGTGATTATCTCCTACATGACATGGGTAGCGAGATTATGGGCGTAGGCCTCAACGACAACTATCGCAGCGGATTGGCGATGGGCAACGAATGGCGTACGACACCGTTATGGGGTATAGGACTGCAATCGTTGGTCAACAGCCATACCTACTTCCTTCACGACGGACGTGCCCGCAACCTTCAGGAGGCCATCATGTGGCATGGTGGAGAAGGTTATGTCTCACGTCAGATATTTTCAAAGATGAAAAAAGAAGATCGTTTAGCATTAATAAAATTTTTGGAATCATTATGAGAAATATATTCATAGCCTTGATGCTGGGTTGGTCAGCAGCGGCAATGGCTCAAAGCAATATTGAATTTGAAAAAGCAAATGAAGTATCCACAAGCGACAGTATCGATATGGAAAACGGAGTTATCGGCATCGCTGACAACCGTGGATTCACATTAAAAAGCAAGAATGATAATTTTGTGTTCAAACCATACTTGTTTCTACAGACACAGGCAAAATTCAACTGGTACGACAGCGAGGGATTAGACCAAGCGTACAACCAAGACAATGTGGCGAACAGTGGTTTCGCCATGCCATACGCCATTCTTGGTTTCACAGGAACGACATTCGGACGTGTGGATTATAACCTATGTATAAATGCATCCGCGTCGGGCGGAAACATCTTGCAACAAGGATGGGTAGACGCGAAGATAAACGACGCCGCAAGATTCAGAATAGGTAAACTGAAGACTCCTTTCTTCAGCGCAGTACAGACTACTTTGGGAGAGGCATTGTTCCCTATCCTTCCCGTCTCACTGACATCTACTGTCATCATGCCATACAGTCTCAATTCGGTATGGCCTACAATCGGCACTGGATTCGATATCGGTCTGGAGTTTCACGGCACAGCCCATCTAAAGAAAGAATGGATGATGCACTACGAACTAGGTTTGTGGAATGGCACAGGCAGCGGAGTGAACACAGCCACAAAGACATTGTCTGACGACAACCACATTCCTTCCCTTCTGTATGCCGGTCGACTCACATTCATGCCATGGGGAAAAATGCCGAAGACGCAAGGAAACAACCGTATGCTCACTGGCCGACGCATGGAGTTTGGAGTCAGTGCAGGCATCAACGTGGAGAGTGAAAGCGAGAGCACAAACGACAGTCGTCTTGGAGCAGAGTTCTCAATGCTATACAACCGTTGGTTTGTTGGTGTCGAAGGTTATTGGATGCACGTCTCATTCACTGAGCGACAGAAAATCGACGAGGAGTTGGATTACTGGGGAGGATATGCTCAAATCGGATGCTTCTTCAACAGTTCCATCCAAGGAGGTCTACGCTGGGATATAATGGACAGAAACGGATCGAGCAAAGATGGATTCCTCAACACCCCTGGAGCTGTGTTGAACTGCTACATCAACAAATATAATCTCAAGATCACCGGCATGTACCAGTACACTGGCCGTTGGGGACACAAGACCCAGCTTGACAGAGACAACGACGACCTTGGCATCGCCACACATGGTGCGACAGTACAGTTGCAGTATAGTTTCTAATCCCGTCGCCACAAAAGAAGACGAGCGATTAACATAATCAATGGAAATCAATAGACTATAAATGGTGGTTAATATAATGAAACGAAATTTATTCCTGCTTTCATCATTATGTCTCTTGCTGACGGGATGTGATTCGGGCAATATCGACGACGAAGATATTTTCGTCAGAGACAGTGGAAAAGCAGTGAAAGTCACAGCGACAATCAGTGGCATTGATAAACTGAGCAATAGTTACACAGTTGCGGTTGCCGCTTTTTCCGGCGACAACAAGTATGCGATCACACAACGTGCGATACCAGAAAGCATTACGGATGGGCAGTCGATAAGCATCACTCTTGACAATCTATCCAATGAGGTAAGCACCGTAGAACTGGCACTCACCAACAAACTAAGGAAACGTATTCTAACTCTTGCCAGCATAGACATCAAGGAATTCGAGTCTGGCAAAGACACTATCCGTATGGACTTGGGAAACATTTCCGTCGACGAGATCGGATGTATCAAACAAGGCATCTTCAGAGTGTCATGCATCCAGTGTCATGGAGCGAATGGAAGATCAGCAGGCAATCTGAACCTCACAGACGACAATCCTCCGGCAAATCTTGTGGACGTCGATGCACAGTCGAGTGTGGCAGGACAAGGATATAAGCGTATCGTGAGCGGGAAACCAGAAGAGAGTCTTATGTATAAGATCCTTAATCCAGGCGGAGAAAACATACTGCATTATAATCATACAGAAGTATTGTCGTCTCAATTCAAAAACAATCTGACAGAAGTGAAAACGCTTTTGCACGACTGGATTGAAGGGCTTCAGTAGGCATTCTCTTGTTTCCGCAGACGAGTCTTGTTCATCAAAACGCTCATTTTTGGGTATTGTACAGCCTCATCAATAGCTGTTACTTTGCCGCAAATTTAATGTAATGCGTTATGACAAGAAATATTAAGATTTCTATTCTATGGCTGTTGACAACCTGCGGATTCGCATGTCACTCCATCTGTGATTTTTTACCAATGTTTTGGGGCAAGAATATGGCTGTAGTAGCCACAGACGGCAACGTCGACCAAGGCATGATAGTGTCTATGATGCTTATTTCATTCTTTATTCCTGCCTGCGGCATATTATGTGCGATGTGGAAGACGAAAGTGACAAAGATCATAAACGCAGTATTGGCTACACTAATTGCATTGTTCAACATTCTCCATGCCACTATGGAATTGCCATCAAACATTGCAGGACAGTATATCATCATGCCAATGCTGATTGTCATCGGTTTATTGCTGGCTTGGAACAGTGTAAAATATGTGAAGGAAGATTAGACATCAATCAGGAATCATCAATTTTAGGCATTGTGCATAGTAAAATGAAGCAATACTTTTGCACTGACAAAACAAAACGGATGAACATGAGAAGTTGTAATAACCATAAGGATGCCATAGTATTAAGAATAGGGTTCGCAGAAGTGCGAACCCTATTTTTTTTGTGAACAAAATGGAACATCGTTCGTTTTTATATGAGTAAAACTATGCAAATCAAAAAGGAATTTACACACGAACAAATCGTAGAGAAAGCCAAATCAGTATTTCTTAAGAATGGCTACACAAAGACATCTATGCGCGATATAGCAGACAAAGTCGGCATCGGTGTGAGCAATATATACAATTACTTTGAAAGTAAGGATGAACTGTTCAGACATATTGTGACACCGCTTATCAAAGAGTTGGAAAGAATGATGTATGAACATCACAATGAGAATGCCCACGAACAATTTATGATGTATGCCTGCGGTGAATACGACGGCATGATTGCCGAACACGTACAAGCGTATATGAAATTGATCAACAATTATCGGGACGAATTAAAACTGATTTTATACAAATCTCAGGGATCCTCTCTTGAAACATTCATCGACGAATACACAGAAAAATGCACTCAACAAGTGCTGCTGTTCATGGAAAAATTCCAAAGCAAATATCCGGAATTCAGTGTGCCCCACTCGTCATTCACCTACCATGTGCACATTGTGTGGATGTTCGGATTCATCTCCGAAGTCATCAAGCACAAACTGAATTCACAGGAAATAAGGAAGGCGATAGAAGATTACATCCAATTTGAATTTACAGGATGGAGAGCTATAATGAATCAAAATAATTTACAAGAAAATGAAAATAGAAAAGATTAACGAGCAGTTCGGCAAATTCGCAGAACGGTTGCTGAGTGTACGTTGGATTACACTCAGCGCATTTGTACTGATACTTATTTTATCTGTAATCGGTATGAAACGCATGGTAAAGGAGACATCGTTTGATGATTATTTCATCGAAGATGATCCCATGCTGGTAAAGACAGAAGAGTTCAAATCTCATTTCGGCAACGATTATTACGTAGGAATTCTAACCCAATGTGACAACCATTTCACAAAAGAGAATCTCACGACACTGCGTGCTTTGTCGAACGAATTGCTTGACAGTCTGTCGTATGCCGACAAAGTCACATCTCTTACAGATATCGAGTTTATGGTTGGCAGCGACGAAGGTATGACCATCGAACAGATTGTGCCAGACGAGATTCCCGAGAATGGAACAGCAGCCTTGGACAGTATCAAAGCCAAAGCATACAGCAAACCGCATGTGGCAAGGAAACTGATTTCACAAAATGGAGATCTTTCTTGGATCATGGTGAAACTGCGAACATTCCCGAAAGACAGTGTTTGGAAGAAACAGGGGGCCGTATCACCAGACATCATCACTGGCGAAGAGGTTGAACATATAATAAAGAAACCGGAATATGCATCCTTGAACCCACGTGGAGCAGGAATGCCATACGTGACACACTGCAAATCAGTATATATCGGCAAGGAGATGGGTCGTCTGATGATGATTGCCACTATAATATGTGTGGTTGTGATGCTATGCATGACACGTTCATTAAGAGGAGTGATTTCTCCTATAATCTCTGTTGTAGGAGGCCTTTTCATCACGTACGGTATCGCAGGATGGACCCAGATGTATGTCGACTCTACTGTACTGATGATTCCGATGATACTGTCGTTTGCCGTGGCAATAGCCTATAATATCCATCTGTTCTCATATTTCAGAGGCAGGATGCGTATTCACGGAGAACGACGCAAAGCAATTATAGAGACCATCAAAGAAATCGGATGGTCGGTATTCTTCTGCGGATTCACGACGTTGGTATCATTGCTATCATTCCTTGCGATCCCTATCCGTCCGATGCATTGTGTAGGAATCATCAGCAGTATGAGCGTTCTTTTCGTATTGATGACATCGTTGATCATCACTCCATTATTACTGTCGTTCGGCAAAGACCAGCGTCCGATGGAAAATTTCACGGAGGATAGCGACACTCGATGGACAAAAGCAATTGTGTCACTTAGTGACAAGGTGTTAAGTAATCCACGCAAAATAGGTTTGTCTTTCTTTGTAATTTGTATTCTGCTATGTATCGGTCTGTGGAAAATCGAAGCGGCTTTCGACATAGAGAGAACCATGGGTATCCAAGTGCCTTATGTTAAAGAGGTAGTCGACGTGGGTCGTTCCGAACTTGGTTCACTATACTCTTACGACCTTATAGTGGAGCTGAGCAATAATGATGAAGCGAAAAATCCAGAAAAACTACAAAAGTTGGACGAGTTGCAACAGCAAGTGAGTGGCTACAAACTGACAAAACGTACCACTTCGATTCTGGATATATTAAAAGACTTGAACCAGACTCTTAACAATGGTGACACAGCACACTATTGCATTCCTAAGACAGAAGAAGAGGTGGCACAGATGATATTATTATATGAAAACGCTGGAGGAACAGAATCAGAATACTG
>CAMJFV010000052.1 GCA_946405045.1 uncultured Bacteroidales bacterium
ATATTAATGCAAAAAAGACAGCCCACTGCCAATCGTACAACTGATGTCCGTTGATCTCAGGAAGATTTGGGAAGTATTTTCCAAAAAAATAACCAGCTGTCGTCGCTAAAACAAAGCCTCCCCAAAAGCCCTCCCACGACTTCTTAGGCGATACTCTTTCATATAACTTATGTCTTCCAATTGCTCGTCCTACTAAATATGCTCCCGTATCAGACACCCAAATGGCGATGAAGAAGGCCAAAACAAACGCGCCTCCCTGCCAATTGGCTCCATCTACACTCACGTCACCACTGGCACCCAAACTTTCAATCATGCATAAACATGAGAATGGTAACGCCACATATATGTGTCCAAGTAAGGACATCGCCACATTCAATATTGGGGAACCATTATGACGGAACAATTCGACAACAAATGTACCGGTGAAAAACGGCACATATAACAAAGGAATAATATATGGAGCCTGATACAATTCTGCTAAAAAAACAGACAGGAACAACATTCCACCACCGACCATAGCCCAACGTGATATTGGTTTGGCTTGCTCCACTTTGTAGCATAATCCATAAAACTCATATAGACACAGCATCATCAAAGCGAAAAACACCACACCAAACATATATGGTGGCATCAATATAGCAGTAATCATCACTCCAAGGAGCACTGCTCCCGTCAACGCTCTTATAACTAAGTTTTTCAAAATATCAGATTTTAAAATTCACAAATTTGGGCAAATATACTACCGGTATGTCGTTTTAACAAATATTGTTTGCTTTTTTCACTCTTTTTAGCCGAAACACAGGATTTTTCATAATTTTGCGATTTAATAAAGAAATTTTCATTTTGATGAAAGACGGTAATAAAAAACGACTGATTGCTGGCCACCTTGCAGCGTGTGGTGCTTATCTTATTTTTGGGTTCAATATTGTGTTGACAAAGGATTTGACCAATTCACATATATTTACACCTCTTTCCCTCTTCACTCTTCGCTCTGTCGGAGCTGGACTTCTATTTTGGATCCTTTCATTTTTTTATCCTAAGGAAACGGTGGAGAAAAAAGACTTGGTCAAGATATTCTTCGCCAGTCTGCTTGGCTACTATGGGACACAACTGACTTTTCTTGTCGGCATCAACTACACCACCCCATTAGATTGCTCCATCATTGCAACCTTCTCCCCCGTCTTCACAATGCTCGTGGCCGCCATTGTGCTTAAAGAGCCTATCACGACAAAAAAAGCTTTGGGTGTGGCAATAAGTTTTGCCGGCATTATTCTTCTAATTTATAATAGTAGCATTGCCACAGCGGAAACTGTCAGAACCACAACTCCTCTAGGAATCATTCTTATCCTGCTCAACAGTTTATTGTTCGCATCCTACCTTGGCATCTTCCGACCAGTAATTCAGAAATATTCCGTCGTCACCTTCATGAAATGGATATTTCTGTTTTCATTTGCGATGTCAGCGCCATTCTCATTTTCTGATTTGATGGATGTCGACTATGCATCAGTGCCGACAGCTTGTTTCCTTGAACTTGCTTATTTAGTCTTTTTTGCAACATTCATAGCCTACTTCCTGATTCCTATAGGGCAAAAGGAACTTCGTCCGACATTGGTCAGTCTGTATTCCTATATGCAACCTATCGTCGCTACTTCTTTGGGAATATATCTTGGAATGGACCATTTGTCTCTGATGAAAATCATTTCTTGTGTTGCTGTCGTGATAGGTGTGGTGCTTGTCAACAAATCAAAATCCAAAAAACAAAAGGCATAGCATCGGCAATTGGCACGCACGTTCAAAATCGAAACACACCCATAATTTATTGACACGTATGTCTGTGTGCGTCTCTACAATTTTGGTTGCCAAATTTCAGGAAAAACTTTACATTTGCAATCAAAAGCATGTGATAATGGATTATTTTGCAACATTAATATCAGATTTCAGTTCATTTTTGTGGAATGGGCCAATGATAATCTGTCTTCTTTTTACACATATATTTTTGACTATCCGTCTTAAATTTCCACAACGGCACATATTCAAGGCAATCCGTCTGAGTATAAAAAAGGAAGAAGGAAGCCAAGGAGACGTTTCCGCATTCGGAGCACTTGCCACAAGTCTTGCCGCCACCATCGGCACAGGAAACATTGTCGGAGTGGGCACAGCCATTGCATTGGGAGGTCCTGGTGCCGTATTCTGGTGCTGGATCACAGGTGTGCTTGGAATTGCCACAAAATACGCAGAAGGAATGTTAGCCGTCAAATATCGTGTGAAGACATCACAACAGAAGATGATCGGAGGTCCGATGTTTGCGCTAAGCCGTGGACTTGGGATGAAAAAATTAGCAATACTATTCTGCATCTTCACAGCATTGGCAGCGTTTGGTATCGGCAACACAGTTCAAGCGAATGCGATCAGCACCTTATTGCATGAAAGCTACGCCATCGACACTTGGATAAGCGGACTTGTGATTGCATCTCTCGTCGCCGCAGTTCTGATATTCGGTGTAAACGGCATCTCCAACGTCTGTTCTTTACTTGTACCTGTGATGGCAATTTTATATGTATGCGGATGTTTCTTTATCTTATGCTGCAACTTTGAATATCTAGGACAAACTCTGACACTGATAATTTCGTCTGCATTCGATGGAGAAGCTGCAATAGGAGGGGCCGCCGGCAGCGGAATCATGATAGCTGCCCGCTACGGTATAGCACGAGGTCTCTTCAGCAACGAAAGTGGAATGGGATCCGCTCCCATTGTGGCTGCCGCAGCAAAAAGTAATTCTCCTGTGAAACAAGGATTAATCTCAAGTAGTGGAACGTTTTGGGACACTGTTGTGATTTGTGCGATGACTGGATTAGTACTCGTCAGCACACAGCTTGCCAACCCAGACATCACAGCCAAGGAAGGGGCTATTCTGACAAAACGTGCATTTGAATGCATTCCCGTCGCCGGACCTCTTATTTTAAGTTTCGGACTTCTTACATTCACTTTTTCGACAATCCTCGGATGGAGTTACTACGCAGAACGTGCGATTGAATATCTGTTCAGTGGCAAATGGCAGAAAAGAAGCAGGCTGAAGTATTTCATAAGTGCATACAGGGTCACATGGGTGATTGCAATATTCATCGGTTCAATAGTCAGTCTGCAAGTGGTTTGGGATTTTGCAGACTGCATGAATGCCTTAATGGCATTGCCAAATCTCCTATCGTTGATATTACTATCAAAAATCATTGCAAAAGAAAGCGACTTCAACTGCTGATTTTTTGACAAATCCAATACTAAAACCATAAATTTTTTATTTATCTTTGCACCCGTTATGTTTCATTTTGTCGGCATAACACAAAATTACCTACCAAAATGTAGGTAAAATAAGAAAAATACGAATATTTAGTATTTAGGAAAAAGATTAATTAGAACAAAAATACAATTATGAGTAGCCGCAACGGATTTGATGGTGAGAAATACATCAAGATGCAGAGTGAGCGCATCAAAGAAAGAATAAGCAAATTTGGAGACAAGTTGTATCTCGAATTTGGAGGAAAATTGTTCGACGATTTCCATGCGTCGCGCGTGCTTCCTGGATTCCAACCTGATTCAAAAATCCGTATGCTTTGTTCTATGAAAGACGAAGCTGAAATCATCATTGTGATCAATGCTCAGGATATCGAGCGCAATAAGGTGCGTGGCGACTTGGGAATCACGTATGATCAGGATTTGCTTCGTTTGGTAGACGCTTTCCGCGCATATGGTCTTTACGTTTCAAGCGTTGTGTTGACTCGATTCAGCGGACATCCAAATCAGATAGCTTATCAGGAAAAATTGGAGAAACTTGGTTTGAAGGTGTACCGCCACTATCCTATTGAAGGCTATCCTTCAGACATCCAGCATATCGCCAGCGAGGATGGATTCGGAAAATGTGAATACGTGAAGACGGAGCGTCGCTTGGTAGTTGTCACTGCTCCCGGGCCAGGTTCGGGCAAGATGGCGACATGTCTTTCCCAGCTTTACCATGAGAACAAGCGTGGTGTGAAGGCAGGATACGCAAAATTCGAGACGTTCCCAATCTGGAATCTTCCCTTGTCTCACCCAGTAAACGTTGCATACGAGGCTGCCACAGCCGATTTGGCAGACGTGAACATGATCGACCCTTGGCATCTCGACGCATACGGAGAGACCACAGTCAACTACAACCGTGATATCGAGATTTTCCCAGTGTTGAAAGGAATGCTATCAGCAGTGCTTGGTTCTTCTCCATACAACAGTCCTACAGACATGGGTGTCAATATGGCTGGGTTCTGCATCGTCGACGATGAAGCGACAAGAAAAGCCGCTAAAGAAGAGATTGTCCGCCGATACTATACAGCATTGACCAACCAGAGAAAGACAGGTGGAGAGGAGCAGACAATTGAGAAACTAAAAATGATCATGGAGAAAGTCGGTGTCACTCCAGAAGACAGACTTGTGGTGAAAGCCGCACGTCAACGTGCAGAAGAGACAAACGGTCCTGCTGCAGCAATCCAACTAAATGACGCCAACCATACAATAATCACAGGCAAAACATCAGAATTGCTTGGTGCAAGTTCAGCCCTACTGCTCAACGCATTGAAGCATCTTGCAGGAATAGCTGACGACGTACGTATGATCTCGCCAACAGTGTTGGAGCCAGTATGCAAATTGAAGACAGGAGCTCTTGGTCACCGCAACCCACGTCTACATACAGATGAAGTCCTTGTAGCCCTTTCAATATGTGCAATCACCGATGAAAATGCCCAAAAAGCATTGGACAAGCTGCCTGAATTGAAGAATTGTGAGGTTCACACAAGTGTCATCCTTTCTCAGACAGATGAGAGAGTATTCCGCAGACTTGGAGTTAATCTTACACAAGAGGCAAAATACCAAACATCTAAATTGTATCATCAGTAATTGATTAACGATTGATGATTGATGATTGACGATTGACGATTGGCGATTGGCGATTACAACAAACAAAATCCCCGAGTTAGTCGGGGATTTTTTTGATTTAATTTTAAAAGTAATCATCTTCATCTTCTGATTCCTCATCTACCTCAACTTTACTCGACACCCCATTGGAGACACCCAAGACATCACATAACGTATCCCTTCCGCTTGTCTTTGCCAATATGCTATTGCATTCTTCAACAAACGGGCATGACTGATCACACTCTTCCTTGCCGTACTCCTTGCTAAAGAAGGTCAAAATATCGTCTTTTGTCAAATTCATAATCGGTCGACTCTTGAAATAAAAAGGCAGGTATAAAGCCTGCCTTGATAAAATGTTTTAACTGAAATTTCAATCAATAGCTCTCGTTTTCATCGGGGAATTTGCCATTTTTCACATCCGAGCAGTAATTTGCTACCGCATTGGTAATCACCTCATCGAGATTAGCATATTTTCTGACGAACTTTGGCG
Source organism: uncultured Bacteroidales bacterium (assembly GCA_946405045.1). Classification (GTDB taxonomy): domain Bacteria; phylum Bacteroidota; class Bacteroidia; order Bacteroidales; family Paludibacteraceae; genus UBA1723. The sequence goes on from CAMJFV010000052.1 coordinate 5,429, forward strand.
ATTTCATCTGAGTCATGCCGAGCATATCCTGCACCACAAGCACCTGTCCGTCGGCCTCAACACCGGCACCGATACCGATGATCGGCATAGAGATCTCCTTTCTTACTCTTGCTGTAAGCGACGCTGGTATTTTCTCAAGTACAATAGCATAACAACCAGCCTCATCCAGCAACTTAGCGTCAGAGATTAGTTTGGCAGCTTCTGCCTCTTCCTTTGCTCTCACACCATATCCACCAAACTTATTGACTGACTGGGGAGTCAGACCCAGATGTGCCATCACAGGGATTCCCGCATTGATAATAGCCTTGATAGTGTCGAGATACTCGAGTCCTCCCTCAATTTTTAAAGAGTCAGCTCCTGTCTCCTTCATTATTCTGCACGCATTACGCACTCCCTCTTCTTTGCTGGTCTGGTAGCTTCCAAAAGGCATATCAATCACCACATGTGCACGTTTGACCGCATTCACAACACTCTTTCCAAAAACAATCATTTCTTCGATTGTGATCGGAAGCGTAGTCTTATTGCCTATCATTGTGTTAGACGCAGAATCGCCCACAAGAATCACATCAACTCCTGCCTTGTCAACAAGCTGAGCCATAGTGAAATCGTATGAAGTAAGCATGGAAATCTTTTCTCCAGTCGACTTCATTGATTTGATAACTGTCGCGGTTACTTTTTTCACCGCACTACCTGTAACTTCTGCCATTTCTATAAGTTTTGCGTTTAACCACTGCAAAGTTACCTAAAAATTGATACTTTTGTCAATACAAGAAGATTGAATTGTTATGGGAATTAATCATAAATTAACATTTTGGAAACAGAGGCTATTGATTTATCTCCGTAATCTTGTGTTATTCTTTTTCGCATCTTCACTGATTATGGTAGTTGTATACCGTTTCGTGCCCGTCTACATAACACCTTTGATGCTTATCAGGTGTGTGGAATACGCATGGAAAGGGGAAGACGTACGTGTGCTTAAGAAATGGACTCCTATCGAAGAGATGCCTGAATACATTGTCAAAGCAGTGATTGCTTCCGAAGACCATCATTTCATCACCCATTCCGGACTTGATATAGAAGCAATACAGAAAGCTTACAAATACAATCAGACTCATAAGAAAATCATCGGAGGAAGTACAATATCACAACAAACTGCCAAAAACACCTTTCTATACCCTCGTCGTTCATATTTCAGAAAGGCGGTGGAGGCATACTTTACTGTCTTGATCGAATTCATCTGGGGCAAAAAACGAATAATGGAAGTATATTTAAACGTAGCAGAGACAGGACATGGAATATATGGAATGCCAATGGCTGCAGAAATATATTTCGGCAAAAAACTAAAAGATTTGTCTAAACAAGAAATAGCAACGCTTGTAGCACTCTTGCCTTCACCTCTTACATTCAACCCATCAAAACAATCCTCTCGGTTTGCTAGGAAAAAAAGATTTATAATGCGAGAGGCAGACCGAATCATCCAGTTGGATTTCGATGGGAAAATATGTAAAAGAAAGCCATACAAACGTAACAAATGAAAACATTTGCAATTTTGTTGAAAACCTAAATCCTTTTTTTCATGTCTTAAATGTTAAAAAATGCTAATTTTGTAACAGAATTGTAAAATTTCATTAAAATTTAATGAGTAGTAGAATTGGCAACATATCCAAACTACTTTCTGCAAATATAATTGCACAGGTGGTTGGCATGCTGATATATCCGCTATTGACGCGAATGTATCAGCCTGACGACTTTACTTTGCTGTCTCTATTTCTAACGATCGCCAACGCGCTCATTATTATTTCTACGGGAGACCTACAATACGCGATTCCACTACCAAAAAAAGAAGAAGGTGCGTATGCCTTGGTTGGTGTAATGGTTATTTCCTTGTCATCCACCGTCATTATAAGCATGGCTGCAAGTTTTTTTTACGACAAAATAGCTCTGTTTTTTGGTGTGCAAAATTTGGAATGGGCCTTGTGGTATTTACCCATATATATATCAGCAGTAGGTGTATGGCAAGTATTGGCATATCTTTTCAATCGCGACAAACAATATGGAAGAATCGCTTCATACCAAGTCATACAAAGTTTATCCAACGCTGGACTGAAAGTGACATTTGGTATTTTTTCAGTAGGAGGCATAGCCCTTATAGACGCATCTGTAATCGGGCCTCTCATTGCCATGGCTATTATAGGACCATCAAAAATAAAGGAAGCCATTTCTCATTTACGACACATTCCTACACATTTGGCTAAAGAGTATTTAAGCAAATACCGCAGTTTTCCTCTTTACTCAATGCCAAAAAATCTGGTATGTCATCTTAGCAACGGTTTGCCGGTATTGATGCTTACTTCTGTATATGGAGCGACAAGTGTCGGCTATTTCTCACTGGCCATCACCATCGGATATCTTCCATTGGCAATGGTAGCAAGTTCAATATATCAGGTCATGCTGAGAAACACTTCTGAAAAAGTGAACGAAAGGAAACCTATATTTCCAGAAATCCACCAATTTTTCATCTATGCATCGACGATATTATGTTTTGTATTCAGCATTTTATATTTCATCCTGCCAAGTATTACAGAGTTTCTTTTTGGTCCAGGATGGGGCATGACTGGTGAAATATTAGGAATCCTACTTCCTTGGTTTGCAACTGGATTTATTGCAAACGCGTTGGTATTTGTACCTGAAATTTTATTGAGATTAAGAAACAATCTTATTATAGAACTATCTTTTATCGTTTTGCGCATTATCGCATTAGCATACGGAATATCCAACTTAAGTTTTATCGCCACAATAAAGTTATTCTGCGTCATCTCATTCGCAATCAAATTATTCCAAGCAGTATGGTTCTTATGGATTGCAAAACAACATGACAAAAATCTGAATTTTGAGGAATCAAACGATCCAAAAGAAGCTGATTAAAAAATTAGTCAGTACATCAGAAATCCATGTGCCTTTTTACTTTTTCCTCGTACATATCAGCTGTAGTGACAAGCAAACCAGTCTCGTAAACATTGCCAAATTCCACATTTAATGCAGAGTCAAACACTCTCATAGATGGAGAAACATTCATATAAGAATTGACCAATGGAGGAATATTACGGTCAAGTTTCTTCAATTCTCGTTTTAGCACGATATAATCACTTTTGTAATCATTTCCATTAAACATTGACCTTATATTCTCCGAAACTGTCGTTTCTATCGGATTTTTTGCATAAACAAGATGGCATTTATCCGAGAAATACAAATCAAGAAAATAACGTATTATAGCAAACGCTTCGTCTCCAAAATGCGAATATATTGAAGCCTTGCCGAAAAGATATCTTGCATCATACCTGACTATCAAAGCTCCTATGCCATCCCATAAGTTATCGAGAGCATACATACTCTTTGTCGACGATGCTCCTGACTGATATTTAGGGCATATAAAACTTCTTCCAAGTTCAATAGTATGAGGTAAGAAATCAGCGATGAATTCATCTGAATAATCAAATAGGCAACCACTTGTCAGCCATGGTTTACCATCGACAAATTTGGCATCAGAACCATAAATAAACCTGTATCCACCGATTATTTCTCTTTCATCCGGGTTCCACAATACAAGTTGTTTGCAACCACTACTACCATCTATATCAAATTTGTCAAGATCGCAAGCCTTACCTGTTCCTCCACCTGCATCACGGAAAGTCAATTCTCTCAACCTTCCGATTTCAGCAAGAGTATTTGGAGATGAAAAATAGTCGACAATGTACAATTCATTGCCTGATTTGTTCGTTTTACGGAGCAAACCTGCATCTTTCAACTCAATCTCAATCAAATCCGTATCAATCTGTTTTATCAATGGTCTCATGCTAATTTTTCTTTGCTAAATTGTAGCATTTTTCTCGTATTATTCGAGTTTTTTCGATTGGAGACATATCTCCGAGAGAATCATAACTGACAACTTCTCCAACAGTAATGTTAAAATGAGCAAATTTGTTTTTATACATTTCATCTGCCAAATATAGCATCTCTACATTCTGTCGTATTCCAAATTTAGTGCGCCAATACGCGAGATTATAGAAAAAACTCGAATTTCTGCCGTCAAAATAGATAGGTACAATATCCCTTTTATGCTCAATACTTTTTGTCACAAAATTCTTTTTCCATTCCAAATCTGCAATATTTCCACTTTTATCTCTACGAGATACTTTACCAGCTGGGAAATAAAGGATTGGAGTATTGCCGAACATACACTCATCAATCAGATTCACGATCTTCTTATCTTGTTTGTTATTCACAACATTTACAGGAATAAAGAGCGATTTCATCGGAGATATGTGCATAAGAATGTCGTTGACAACAACTTTAACCTCTCCATATTTGCCTGAAAGTATTTTCAACAACACAATACCATCAAGACCACCCAACGGATGATTGCAGACAAACGTATATCTCCCGCTTTCCGGAAGTCTATCCTCCCCGTTTATGTCATATGAAATCCCCAATTCAGTGAGAAGATTGTCAACAAATGTAATTCCGTCTTCATTCCAATGCTTTGACAGGAAATCATTAAGTTCATCTTCATGGACGATGCGTTTGAGATAGGAAATCATAAAGCCCGGCATCTTCTTTTTCAAAGATGGT
>CAMJFV010000053.1 GCA_946405045.1 uncultured Bacteroidales bacterium
GCATTCATGTGCCAATATGGGTAGCGGACCACAAGGAGGCCCTCGTGACATGATGCCTCCTAAATATATTTTCAGTACACCGGAAAGAAGTGCTGTCAACTCTAAGCCAGAAAAGGCAGAGATTATTTTTGACGAGTATGTGGTCTTGAAAGATGCTCAAGACGTGATTGTTTCCCCACCTATGGAAATGGCTCCAGAAATCAAGAGTGTTGGAAAGAAAGTAAGCATCACATTCAAAGACACTTTGGAAAAAGATGCCACATACATCATTGATTTTGGTGATAAAATTGTGGATTTTCGAGAAAGCAATCCAATCAGAAACTACTATTTTGAGTTTGCAACAGGAAATCAGATCGACTCGTTCTGTATTTCCGGCAACGTAGTGGATGCATACACTCTTGTTCCACAAGAGAATATCACAATAGGAGTGTATTCAGACTGGACAGATTCCACATTGGCCACAAAGAAACTCGAAAGAATCACAAGAACAGATAAGAACGGAAGATTCATTCTACGCGGATTGAAAGAAAAGCAATACCATCTGTGTGCTGTAAAAGACGACAACACTAATTTCAGATACGACGCACCAGGAGAGAGTCTTGCATGGATTGACACAATAATCACGCCAAGAAAGAAAATGGTGGAAAGATGTGACACAACATGGAAATCAGTAGACAGAGATTCCCTCCTAGGTTTAGAGTCAAGCAACGTCCGCACTGACACATTAATTGTGGACAGCATAATATGCAAAGAAAGACCGTACTATCTGCCAGACTCAATTGAGATGCGTCTGTTTACTAAGGATATGCCATTCCAGGCATTCAAGAAAGCAGAACGAAGCGAGGCAAGAAAGGTAACACTCTACTTCACTAACGATAAGAAGCAGACACAAAAGCCATCAATAAAGCCGACAAACTTCAGTCCAACTACAAATGATTGGTTTATTGTTGAGCCAAGTGCCACAACAGACACAATCCATTATTGGATCAAAGACACCAACATAGTCAAACTGGACACGTTGGAATTTGCGATGACATATATCGCTACTGATTCCATAGGTGCATTTGTAGAGCAAACAGACACTGTCACAAGCATCTACAAAAAAGTGAAAGTCAGCAAAAGGGAAGAAAGAGCTGCAAAAGAAAAAAAGGAAACATTAAAAATATCAATCACTAAATCTGTTGAAATAGACGGCATGCCTGTAATCGGATTTGAAACACCAACATTCGAATTCAATGCAAAAGCTTTAGCAGTCCACGAAAGATCTGACTCAACAGAGAAGCCACTGCCTTTCAATATAGTTGCGGCAGACAGTTGCGGCAGAAGATATAAACTTGAAGGCAATTGGGAAGAAGGCATATTGTATAAAGTCGTTGTAGACTCAGGCAAAGTAAGAGATATCTACGGTCTAGAAAACGACTCTACGACATTATTATTCAGAAGAAAAGAGAAAAAAGAGTACTCAAATATCATCTTAAAGATGGAGAACATCCCAGCAGGAGATGTTTTTGTTGAGCTCGTAGACAAAGACAAAATAGTAAAACGGGTATATCCAAAAGATAACAAAGTGGAATTTATCAATGTTGTCCCAGGTTCTTATGCTGCACGACTAATCGTCGACACAAACAAAGACGGAGACTGGACAACAGGAGACTACGACGGTTTGAAACAGCCCGAGGATGTATACTTCTTTGAAAAGCCACTTTCAGTATCTGCCAACTGGGATTATGAGGAAGATTGGGTAATAGGCAAAATGCCTTTGCACAGTCAACGACCGCCAACATCTTATCCACCACTGCAAAAAAAACGATAAGATGATAGTACTGCAGTCAGCATATTTCGCACCAGTAGGCTACTATGCAAAAATCTATGCCCACGACAAAATTCTTGTGGAGCAGCACGACCATTATGTCAAACAGACATACAGGAACAGATGTCGCATCCAGACAGAAAGTGGAGTGATGGATTTAAGCATTCCAGTAGAAAAACATACGGATAAGACAAAAATAAGAGATATTTGCATATCGTATGGACAGGAATGGAGACGTCTACACTTAAGAGCGATGGAAACAAGCTATAATTCCACACCGTTCTTTGAGTATTACAAAGATGACATCCAAGCCATCTACGAAAAAAAAGAGAAGTATCTGTTTGATTTCAACATGCGTTTGCTAGAGTTTACGCTGGATGCAATTGGAATAAAACGGGAAATCTTGACAACAGATAGTTACTTCGAAGGAGAACCCGGGATTGAAGATGCAAGAGAGCTATTTAATCCCAAAAAAGAAACTACAGACACCGACTCAAAACCCTACTACCAAATGTTTGCGGAAAAGTTTGGGTTTACCGATGGATTAAGCATAGTGGATCTGCTCTTCAACCTCGGTCCAGAATCAGTGTTATATTTAAAAGAAAAGTCAAAAACTATATAATGGAAACAGAATTCAATTTTGACGACATGCGTCCGTATTATGATTCGGAAATTCCGGATGCGATTGCACGAGTTTGCAACAACGAAGAATTTCTAAAGGTACTGCCACACATTTTTCCATCAGCCGACCCTAATGTCATCGTGGAGAAAGTGATGCAGATCAAATCTGCTGATGATTTCCAGCAGATTGTCATGACTCGTTTCTTAGGCAATCTAGTGGAGAACACATCTGATGGTCTGACCAACAATGGCATGGATGCACTTACAAACGACAAAAAATATCTATTTATATCCAACCACCGCGACATCATTCTTGATGCTGCGTTGTTAAACGTGCAACTCATTGCTAAAGGAATACAGACATCTCAGAATGCGATCGGAGACAATCTTTGTTCCAAGCCATGGATCACAGACCTAATGAAAATCAACAAAAGTCTGATTGTCAACCGTTCTGGTACGAAACGTGAGATATTCATGTCGTCGCAGAAAATGTCTGCATATATCCGTTCCATGATTACAGAGAACAAATCATCTGTGTGGATTGCCCAAAGAGAAGGACGTGCAAAAGATAGCAACGACGTGATGCAAGAGAGTCTTCTTAAAATGCTCAACATGAGCAGTGAAAACGTAAAACAGGGATTCATGGATTTGAACATCACACCTATAGCTATTTGCTATGAGTATGATGCATGCGACTTCTTGAAGGCAAAAGAATTCCAGCAGAAACGTGACAATCCTGAATTCAAGAAGAGTGCACAGGACGACATCATAAACATGAACACCGGACTTCGTGGTTACAAAGGAAGGATTCACTATGAGGTCACAAAGACAATCTCTCCACTTATCGACCAGTTGGTTAACGAAGACGATGACCGTCAGCAAGTGATCGAAAAGGTAGCTAAACTTATAGATGGAGCCATCCACAAAGCCTACCGTTTCTTCCCTGGCAACTATGTGGCATACGACGAAAGATTCGGCACTGACCGATTCAAAGACAAGTATTCTACTATTGAAAAGAACGTTTTCGACAACTATTTGGAGGAACAGATAAACAAGATAGACATTGAAAACAAAGACGAAGAGTTCTTGAGAATGAAAATGCTGGAGATGTATTCCAACACTCTCGTGAACAACCTCGCCTCTGCAGGAGAATTATAAAAAATGACATTAAGATTAGTAACAGCAAAAAAAGACATTGAAGAACAAGAAGATGATTGTCTATTGGACGTTTCATCAAACGAATCTTCATTGAAGAGGAAAAACAAGGAGACGTTGCCAAGAGAAAAATTTCTCTCTTCTGGAGCAGACGCATTATCAAACGCAGAGTTGCTCGCCATACTTGTAGGTTCAGGCACACCAGGGCAGAATGTGATCGAATTATGTAAAGAGATCATGCATGATGCGGAAGACAAACTCGGTGTACTGGCAAAACGAGATGTCAATTATCTGTGCAGATTCAAAGGCATCGGTCCTGCCAAAGCATTGACGATTGCCGCAGCAATGGAACTGGCGACGCGAAGACGCAAAGAGACTGACACCTACAAGAAAGTGAAAAGCAGTATTGATCTGTATCAGGCTTTCGCTCCTGGTCTACAAGACTGCACTAGCGAAGAGGTTCATTTGGCGCTGATCGACGGTGCTGGAAATATCCGCAAAATAGAATGCATTTCCAAGGGATCGTTCGACTGCACTCTACTTGACGTGAGAGTCGTTGTCAGCAAAGCATTGCTCTACGGATTCACCACCGTGGCCCTGGCACACAACCATCCAGGAGGTTCGATCACACCAAGCATGGCCGATATCTCGTCGACACTAGAAATTTACCGAGGATGCCAGTTGATGAGAATAAGGCTTATCGACCATATCATAATAGCAGACAACAAATATTACAGTTTTTCCGATAACGACAAATTGGAATAAAGTTTAAGTATCATGATCTACATCATCGCATCACACAGCAACAGATTGGAATACGTATGCCGACAGATTTTCAACCGTTGGCTGAATGTAGAATTCGAAATCTGTCAGCAAAATGATTTCAGAGCAGACGCGAATGATGCCGTCATCAACTATTCAAACTCTATCACCGACAATGCTCTAAACATCGCACCTTGTGGTCTGCTCCACCAGCAAGGAATCACCGACGTCTCTCCGGAATGGAAAGAAGAGCATCTGTTCCCTACTGAATGCGAACTTGGATTCGACATATTTTCTGCCGTATTTTATCTCATCTCCAGATATGAAGAGTATGGAGAAAAAGCGACAGACAAACATGGACGATACAAACAAGAAAACAGCACTTTATTCAAACAAGGACTGCTACAAACCCCAGTGGTTGACAAATGGATAGAAGAATTCCGTCTTCTCATAAAAGACAAATTCAGAATTGAGATTCCTAAACATACACCAATAAACCTCACCACAGTGGACGTGGACAATGTCTATGCTTTCCGTAACAAAGGCATTGTCAGGCATGCTATAAGCAGTGTGAAAGACTTGATCAAAGGGAACAGACAAAACATCTTAAAAAGATGGAAATCGCTGCTACACGTCGAAAATGATCCGTTTTTCAATATTGAAGAAGTCAGCCAGCGTCTTGCCGATGAGAACCCCGACAATGTAATATTCTTTCACTGCGGATGCTACGGCAAATTCGACAAGAAAACAATACTCCCAAGTTTCCACTACTGGAAAGCCAAACAAAATATAGACAAACAAATCGTAGTGGGACTACACATCTCTTACAGAGCCGCCACAAACGACACTGCTCTAAAATTAGAGAAATGGATATTGGAAAAATGTTTAGGAAGAGCTGTCACCAAATGTCGTTTCCACTATCTGAAATTCGCACTGCCATACGGCTATGAAAGATTGGAAGAGTTCGGATTTACAGATGATTATTCTATGGCATATTCCGACATGGCTGGATACCGTGCCGGGACGTCAAAGCCATTCACTTTCTACAACATAGAGAAAGAAAAAGAAACCAAACTTACAGTCCATCCTCTTATAGTGATGGACAAGACACTACGCTCAAACATGAAACTAAGTGTAGATACGGCATACGAATATATCGACAACTTAAAAAAGGAAAGCAACGCCACAGGCGGCGATTTCACTACCCTATTCCACAATGAGAATGTAGCCGACTTGAACGGCTGGGGAGAATGGGGAGAGAGATTCTTCAAAAGATAAAATCAGCCGGCATCACGACAGAATCTCCTTAATATCCCGCATTGTCTTCATCGCATATAAAAACAATGGAAATATCACAATAAGAGATCCCAACACAAGGCCGTCAAAAAGATCCGCGATCAATGCATTTGCAGTAAATAACCCTTCTCCAACACATACGACAAGCAAAGGTTGTTTGGAGAGATTTGCGTAAACAGCCTTGATATTTTTGTTATGATTCATGACAATGTAACCCAATAAGCCTGCAATAAACACAGAAATCACAAACGTCATTACAAACTGAATTTCAGACAACACAATCGGAGCATATCCGTTTGTTGTCATCCAACATACTGTTACAGCCAAGACTATTGGCAAAACCGTATACAAGACCAAAAATGGCAGAATATATTTTCTGAAAATTTTCATGACAATAAAAAGGCGACAAGCACACGCCCGTCGCCATTATTAAAATAAATTGATAATATCAATTATAAACACGATTACCAAAAATGAAGCTTCCGACACGGACAAGTGTGCTTCCAAGCAAAGTGGCAATCTCATAGTCACCACTCATGCCCATTGATAATTCAGTAAACTTAGGAGCAAATGTAAGTTGAGCGGAATGATAGAAAGAAGACAACTGTTCAAACTCATGCTTGATCTGCTCCTTATCATCTGTTGCCGTTGCCATTCCCATCAACCCCACGACCTCCACATTCTCATATTTAGCCAATGCGTTGCTGTCGTAAAGAGCTTTCACTTCATCAAAAGAGAAACCATATTTAGTCTCTTCCTCCGCGATATGAACCTCAAGCAGACACTTCACTACCCTTCCGACTTTCTTTGCCTGTTTGTCAATTTCCGCAAGCAGATGTTCACTGTCAACACTGTGAATCAACTCAACAAACGGCACAATGTATTTCACCTTATTTGTCTGCAGATGACCGATAAAATGCCACTTTATATCTTTTGGTAACGCTTCATACTTGCCAACCAACTCCTGGGCATGACTCTCTGCAAACAATCGCTGACCTGCCGTGTCATATGCCTCCTGAATTGCCTCTTTTGGATGGTATTTTGACACTGCAAGAAGTTGTGTGCCTGGCTTCAATTTAGACTTTACTTCGTCTATCCTATCCTTGATTGCCATACTTTCTAAAAATTCAAAATCCTATTCCATAATATCTGCATCCGAACCGTCTTCTTTAGGAAGATGAGTCAGATCAGTATCACTGTTGTCATCCATTGTGTATGGGAAGATGTCGAGAATAGAAGTTTCCGCAATGCTTACAATTTCATAATCCGACATCGAATCCTTCATATTCTCAATCAGATGGTCGGCAGCATTCATCAAGTCATTTCCAATCACAAGGATATTGGAATTTGCACGATGCTCCTTTGCACTGACTTCATCAATTGTCACAAAAGCGACCTTAAACTTATACCATTTGTCTCCCTCTTCATTAGGGAAGATCTCGTTAATAGGAGATTTCTTGATACTTGCCACTGTAAACTCACCGAATGGAGCCACCTCACGGCTGATTCTGTCCTCCGCTTCAGAGAAATTCAACGCCTCAACAAGATAAACCTCCGTCGCTCTTGTACTCTTACCGTTTTCGTCATCCTTACGGTAGACGACCTTACACTCAAACCAAATATTCATAATAAAATATAATTGTATGTCATTGTTTATTCCGCAAGTCTGAATCCGAATGTGTATTTATCCGTTGGCGAACATGCACGACGGTAAGCCACACCACAGCGTGATGTCTCATGGAAATATCCGCTGCCCTTCATCACCTTGCGTCCTTCTATTAATTTATTCTTTATTTTGTCTCTCTCGTCGATCTTATAAAGCGAGAAAGTATCTGTATTTGCATAATAGAAATCTTTTTTCACCTCAGGCTCAAGATATTTGAAATCATCAGCACACCACTCCGAAACATTTCCAGTCATATCATAGATGCCAAGTTCGTTTGCCTTCTTTGTGCCGACAGGATGAGGCTTCGCATTTGAATTATCACGATACCAGCCCACCTCGTCAAGATTGTTTGATCCTGAATATTGGAAATCCTTCGACATCACACCGCCTCTAGCAGCAAATTCCCACTCTGCCTCTTTAGGTAGACGGTAGTTTCTGCCAGTCATATCATTCAACTTAGAGATAAAAGTCTTGACATCATTCCAAGAAACATTGTATACAGGAAGGTCATCTCCTTTTATCGGACTAGGATTAGACGGCATGACCATATTCCACTGAGCCTGTGTGACCTCATATTTAGCAATCTTGAATGTGTCGACGACAGCCTCAACCTCACGTTTTTCTCCCATCATGAATTTACCACCAGCAACAGTCACCATGCCGAAATCGACCTCCAATTTAGGTCTCTGAGGAATTGGAGTCACCGTTGTGTTGAATGTAGACGTCTGCACCTCAACCTCTTCATCATACGCAGTCACCATACACACAGCATCGTCAATATTACCGACAGCCATATTTGCCGCACCTAATTCAGGCAAAGCAGCCAAAGTACGCATAAGATTCAGTTCACCAAGGTTGTTTTTACATAGATAACCAACAAGTTCATTTTTTGAGTTGAACACTGGCGATCCTTCAGCACCTTTCTCAATAGAGTTATCCAACATGAACATCTTACCAAGCATATTTATTCTCGACTTGGTAGTGAATGTATTTGTCTTGAATTTTGTGATCAATGGATACGACACGACAGACACACTGTCTGGTCTTACAGGTTCTTTTGAAACAATATACGGAATAGTATCTATTATTTTATCAACCTTTATAACAGCTATATCATTCTCCAGATCAACACGGACAACCTTAGCTTTGTAGGCCATAGAAAACGATTTCTCCAAACCATATACGACAATAGACTTTGCATTGCTAACCAAAGCATAATCTGTCACAATCTTTCCGTCATTACTGATTAAAAAACCAGTACTGCTTCCTACAACATCAGCAAAAGCAGCGGAAACAGATGCCACAAAAGCAAGAATAACACACAATATATTTCTCTTCATACTCATCTTCAATCAGTTAGTTTGTTGTTATAATACAAATTTCACGTCTCTTAGGCTCGTGATTTATCTCAATTATATTTTTTTTGCGTAAACGTAATAGTTTATATACATCACGCTCAGTTCTCACCAGATTCCCGTCGACGGAGATATTGACAAAATCTGCATTACTCAAGGAATCCATAACAGTCTTAGCAATATAGTTAAAACCATCTTTTGCCTCACGTGTACGCAACACCCGTCTACTCTCACAAATGCCATCATAACCAACTTCACGATGATACTCAATCTCACGGAACTTAGCATGCTTACGATAATAGTATGCGACAGGCGTCGGCATCTTCACCACTGCAAAATCATCATAATAGTCACCTTTATTGACTATTGTACGACAACCTGTCTGATTATATGGCAAATACGAACTTACTTTAGGACTACACGACAACAATACAGCCGGCATTCCAAGCATCAATAAATATCGCGCCAAACCTAAATCCATAATTCAACCATATTACCTTACAAAGGTAATATTTTTTCAAATATGGAATGAGAAAACTTATTAACAACAAAAAGGCCCAATCTAAAGATTGAGCCTTTTCTCTTATATACCACAAAACTTTCTTCATCACATTGAGGGAAACAGCCAGTGTATCATCATACACTTATCAATCCCGTTTAAACACATACCTTACCAAAAGGAAGTTTACCGGCACAGCAATACAGAACACTGGTATAGGGGCTAGCTTATTAGAAAGACCTATCCATAAGAACAGATTTAGCAATGTCACATGTAATCCATAGTTGACGAGATGAGCCAAACCAAATCCAATGCCTCGTTTCGTGCTGGCTTTTTTACGGAATGTGAAAACACACGTCAATATGAAATTACATACAAAAGCGACTATATAACCGATTGTGTATGCTATCGTTTTCGAAAAGATATTTTGCAAGAGCAAATAGACGCCATAATGTACAGCAGTGGCAATCACTCCTACCACCGCGAACCTTATTAGCTTCTGGAATGCTGTTTCTCTGAAATTTTCTTTTGATGTATCCAACATTCTACTTCACAATCGCTTCTTTAATCATGTCGACAATATAACGGACATCATCATCACTCACGTATGGACCAGCAGGCAAACAGAATCCAACCTTGAATACATCCTCCTCTACTCCATTAGTATAGAAAGGAGCATCCGCATATACAGGTTGCTTATGCATTGGTTTCCAGACAGGACGTGACTCCACTTTCTTGCCTAACATGAAGACGCGAAGGGCCTCAACATTCTCATTCGGCTGGCAATCTGTTGTAGCGCAGTCAACAGCCTTAATAACTCCAGCCGCTCCACCTACCGCAGAT
>CAMJFV010000054.1 GCA_946405045.1 uncultured Bacteroidales bacterium
AGGTTGCTGTTGTTGTTGCTGTTGTTGCTCACCATCTTCCATGAAGACATCATCAGTCGTCAACGAATCAATCATTGATTCTGTTTTCGGTGTACCTTGCTGAGTTGGTGTTTTCGCGTGCTGAGCACGCTTCTCATCATCAGCACGAATCTGATCAATGACCTTTGCACATTCCTTCAAAGATTTCGTCATTGTTTTTGTGAATTCAGAAATCAGCTTCGGTGTATTCTTTAATGTGTCAACGATTTCGTTCCAACGTGCAGCATTAATCGGTGTCGGTGTCTGACTACCAAGAGCATCACCTTGTGGATTATAATCACTGAATAGCATGTAATTCTCAATCGCTTGTGCAATGCCTTTTTGGTTATTTGTATCAAACATGGTCTTCAGTCGAGATGTGTCACCCGGATAAAGTTTCATTCTCAGTTCTTTAACAGAATTATCATCAACTTTCAAATCTGGATTGTTTTTGAATTCGTTGAATGCAGTTGCTGCCGACTGAGCTTTTTGAATCATGGTATTGAGCGGAACTTTGAAATTTGGTATACCCTGTAAATTAACGGTAAACTTATTTCCACCTGCACCGGTAATTGCTGCAGCAATTTGGCCGTTCAGTTTATCATGATTCGCGATATACTTTGAAATTGCACCATTTCTCACTTCAAACAACGATGGGAAATTTGCGAATTTCTTAGTAATCCATTCATCGAACTTTCTGATCAGAGAACCAATCTTGGAAAGTCCACCAGTTTTCTGAACAACGTTTTGAACTTTATTACCAAAACCAGCTTGAACAGATGGTTTTACTGATTTCTGACCAGGAGTTTGCGTTTGTGTTTGCGTTTGCGGCGCAGCATCTTCCTGGAAGACAAATTGCTCGACATACATGTAGCCGGGAGCCATCGTATCTTCCATAGAATCATCATGAACGATGATGACTGTATTATTATGGTATAGACGAATCACGTTACGTGTGAAGCAGTCACCGAGTACCGCAAGAATATCTCTGGTGAGATCGCGATTCTCAAGAGACCATCCTTCACAAATAACAGCATGCATCACACCTGCAATCTTGAGAATGTTGTCAGCCAGTTCCTCATTGGTCTTCAGACCACAGCCACAGTACATTCTGTGAACCATGCAAAGTGTCTGTCTGATCGGATGACGGTTCTCATTACCAACTGCGTCCATACGATAGTTGCCATCCATGAACTGATTGCCGTATGTAATCTGATCAAGCCAATTGAAGTTGGTGTCGAACGACATCTTCTTATATTGCTCAAGCATCGGATCGAAATCACGACCATAATATGGGCGGAACAGACCAAGCGTTGGACCACATTCAACCGAATTTGCAATACGTTTGTTTGTGGAATATTTCATCAGCATTCCATGAATCGGGGAACGATTATCCTTCAGCATGAAATGCAATGCAGTCTTTGTCTCCTTAAATCCGTTGGTAACATCCTGCAGAACGATATTCCGCATATTGATATCAAACGGGATTTTGGAACGGATCTGAATATCATCGGTGTCAACAAGACAGCATTCAGTATAGTATTCGACAAACGGTTTCGAGACCTTTTTGTTTTCGAATTCAGCCAGCTTTGCATTGACATCAGATTCGTTGTAGTCATCGGATACACCGTCAAATACAAGAATGCATTTGTCAGGTTTTGCTTCCGCAGAGTCTCGCATCTGTTGTGGAGATGGAACTGCCTTATCTGAAAATGCTTCACCGCACATCTTGATCAGATCATTGACAAATGTTGTGCAGATCTTCTTGCCATCTTTCTTAGAGCCGTGTGTATCATCATTGAGCGCTTTCTTCACCAAGAGCAATAGATCAAACTTGGTATTATCACGGTTCTTATATTGCTCCTCACACGTGGATCTTACAAGATGATATTTTTCAACCGGAATATATGTCGCAAATACACATATATCCAGGCCTTTCAAGTTTGAAGCCTGTAGACTCTCACGCTTCATTGACATCTTGTTTGGATGGTCAGGGTCATCTTGCAGACGTGCGCCGTATGAATACATTGATGACATATCAGCATCAAACGCAATCGTACAATGTGACCATTTTGATCCGGTTGCCTTTTTGATGAACGGTGACAGATGACTCTTTCCAGAAGACAAAATAATGAAGATCGGTTTATAATCTTCACGGTTGATGACGCTCTTTTCTTCAGCAGCTTCCTGGAAAGGACTGAACTTGTCCTTGCGAGTAAACTTTGTGCGAGGAATCAGATAGCCGATCATCTGTTCGAGTGTCAGTGTATTCAGGCTGACCGTAAACAGCAGGAACGTTTCAATGTATGTCATGATCATATCAAGATTCACACCACATCCACCGTAACCCGGTTCCTGAAGCTGTTTTTGTATGATGCCTGGAAGTGCTTTGACAACAGCTTTGAGTGAAACGCTGAGTCTCATACCCTTCATCTGATCGAAGTCTTTCTTCATATCCTTCGTACGTTGTCTCAGCTCGTAGTTGGAATATGCAGCACGATCAAAGAAGGTGTTTTCAGCCTGAACCAGAATGTCCATCAGTGTCTGGGTACGAACGTCAACATATGTTGACGTAGCAAACAGATTATCGTTTGCAAGTTTTGTACCACCGTTTTCCAGAGTAAACTGTTTTGCCATCTCGACAGACAGTTTCTCCAGATCGGAGACATTCGGTTCAACCAGGCGAAAAGCAAGTGCTTTGAACAGATTGGATACATATGTGGACACATCAGTCGGTTTGATTTGTAGCATTTGATATCTTGTATTACAGACACCATATCCTTCATCAAACCCGTGTCCGTTGATAAGACCTTGAAGCTTATCCAATGCACCATCGTATATCTTCAAAGATGCATCCAACATGCGTTCAAAATCCACGCTAAATTGGATCTTGTCGTTGGGGTTCATGATTCATTCTCCTTTACATTGAATTTGATAAAACGAAAACCTCATAGGTTTAACATCGAGTTTTCAAACTAACGATTTTTCGTTTTATTTTTTTTTTGATTTTTGATATATGTATTATTCAGTCGAATAAAACAATTGATTTTCATCAATTGTTTCAGAGTCGGAAACATTTGAATTCACTTCGTTCATTGAAATGTTCTATCGACTCACTCCTTCACAGTTATGGGTTATTTTCAAAAATAACGGACCCTAATATTGATCCTGATAGGGGTTAAACCGCTTCTTAAAAATTCACCAATGGAGGTGTTTTCAATTGAGAAATACAAAATGTATGTTTTGTCCGAAGATATTCGATGACAAACATAAATATTGTCATCATGTAGCATCTCAACACAATGATCAAATTCCAGAGGACCAAGAGCCTCTGGAATTTGCATATTCTTTATTGGTTCATAAACCTGTCGGAAGACTATGTGTCATTTGTAAAAAGAACTCGGTCAATTTCAATAGAGAAACTTTGAAATACGACCGACTCTGTTCAGATCCAAAGTGTAAAGAAGAATATGTCAGAATCATGAAAGCCCGCATGGTAAAAGTATACGGGAAAGAACATCTGTTGAATGATGCTGAACAACAACGGAAGATGATCTTGAATCATCCAAATGCAAGAGACTTTGTATGGGATGCGACACACAAATTCCGTGTCATTGGTACATATGAAGAAGATTTCCTCAAGAAGCTGAAATCAATTGGATGGAGTCCGAATGATATCATCGCGCCTTCTCCAAATGATTATTGGTATAAATGGAAAGATGGCACACTTCATTTGTATATTCCAGATTTCTATATTCCATCTTTGTCATTGGAAGTTGAAATCAAAGAATCAGATAATCATCATCCTCGTATGGAACATTCCAGAGAGATTGAATATCTCAAAGATGCACGTATGAAGGCCGAGACTCAAAAGTCTTCTATCAACTATATTAAGATTGTCGATAAGAACTATGACGAATTCATGAGAGACTATGTGAAGTCAGATCAGAACCAACCTGAGGGGTGATTAACATGTTGGATGAAGAAAAAGGTATCACACTTGCTGAAGTCGAACACAAATATCCACGTGTATTCCAATCACTTGGGTATGATGTTTTGATGGACACAGATTCATTCAACAAACCAAAAGTAATTTCCACATTTCAGTTGTGTGTGAATTCAATTCTTTGTTTGTTGAAAATGAAACCTGGTCAATATCCATCAATTCCTGAACTGGGATTGGACGTTGAACAGTATCTTCATGAGTACTCTGATGATCAATCGATTCCTGCAACAATCAGAACGAAGCTGTATGATCAACTGAATCTGTTGCAATTGACTGGAGTTCAGATTGAAGTTATGTTTGACAAAACGGATGATGGATTTGACGCATTACTTATTCAAATTACGGGTGACGAACGACTGGAATACGGTGAAAAGCTATCACCCGTAATCATAGGTATCACATATGATCAACTGAGTCATATGTATACCCGAGTATCATATGCGAAAGATAGGAGTTGAATTACAATGGCAAAACCTAGAAAGACCGAAAATCCGGAAACCGTCATGGAATGGATGAATCCGGATATGGATGAAGAAACCTCCAATGGTAGAGGTGATGATGAAGATGATGAAAAGGAGGATGAATCATCATGAGTAAATTCACAAATTCCCCGCTCGCAACATATACACGTATTTCACCAAATAGAAACTCTCCAAGAACCGAAGACAAAATCACGAAGATCATTGTTCACCACATGGCTGGTGTTGGTTCTGTTGAATCATTTGGTGAGATTGTTGCTTCTGAAGCACGACAGATGTCTGCAAACTATGCAATCGGCAATGATGGACGTATCGGTCTGTACTGTGAAGAGAAAGATCGTTGCTGGTGTTCATCTTCCAGATGGGCAGACAACCGCGGTATCGCGATTGAGGTATCCAACTCCAAGTTGGGTGAACCATGGCCGGTATCTACAAAAGCATGGAACTCCCTCGTGAATCTGTGTGCTGACATCTGTAAGAGAAATGGCATTCCAAAGATGACATACACCGGTGACACAAATGGTGTTCTGATGTTCCATCGTTGGTTTGCTGCAACTGGATGTGTTCCGATTGATACCACCGAGGTTCTGACACGTGAAGGATGGATTCCGATTCGTGATGTCAAAGTCGGTGATGTGATTGCGACAGTATCCCCGAAAGACACAATGATCAGATTTGATCGTGTTGAGAACATGACTCCGGTTCATAAGGACACTGTGTTTACAACCAATCATATGACAGTCACACGTGAACACAGAGTTTTGTATTCTGATTCACATAAGTCGGGACTCAGCATCGATGAATATCAAAAGATCTGTGATCAGCAATTCGCAGTCCTGAACGCTGGAACATATAATGCCGGCGGAATGGATATTTCTGCGTCAGAAATGATATTCTTACTTGAGATGCAGCGCATCGGTGTATATAATGAGAAAGACCATTGTCTGGAATTTACATACATCAAAGAATCTCGTGTACAATATTTCTATGGCCTATTGGTCAATCTTGATTACAAATTCACAAAAGTGCAAGATGACCTCGGTCCTGTCAGATTCACAATTTATGATCAGCGTGCATGGGATCTGTGTAAGACATATCTGTCCGGAAAAGACTTTAACTGGAAATGGTTAGAGATGAATCCAACCCAGTTCTCATACTTCATTTACAAAGCAACATCTCATGTGGACACTGGCTGGGATCGTAAATACGTCTCAGATTCAATGGTGAACATCGATGTCATTCAAGCGCTTTGTGCATTCAACGAACGTGGAACGTTGTATGTTGAATCAGAAAATGCATTGTATGTTGAACAAGGTTTCCGCATGATTAATCCGCGTGATGTTGTGACAACAGACGATGTTGAAGTCGCATGTGTCACCGTCAAATCTGGTTGCTTCTTAATGAGACAACATGGAATGACAACACTCACCGGAAACTGCCCTGGAGAATATCTGTTCTCTCGTGCACAGCAACTGTGTGATGAAGTCAATGCAAAACTCGGTTCTTCCAGTGAACCTGTAAAGCCAGATCCGAAACCAAGTGATGATCCTGTTCCAGTTGATCTTGCACCTGGTGTACTCGTGTCAATCAAGGCTGGTGCAACATACTACAATGGCGGACCCATTCCACCATGGGTTATGAATCAAAGATGGTACGTATCTTCTGTATCCGGTGACAGAGCTGTTATCAATCAGAACGAATCCAAAAACGCTGCAATCGAATCGGCTATCAATACAAAGTATCTGACGGTTGTTCAGAATGCTGGTGCACCGATCGATAAAACGTTTACACCATATATCATACCGCTGAGCATGGGTACACAGATCTATCAGATCGTCGGTGATAAACTTTATGCAAAAGAAAAAATAAAGGTATCGAGTAAATACACAATCGTTCAGGAAATGGTTGTGACCGGTACTAAAATGGGACTGTTGAAGTCCGGTGCTGGATGGGTTAAGCTTGGAATTTCCAATGATACTGATACAACAATCAATCCGGGCGATACTGTTGAGGTTCTGAAGAACGAACTGTACGGCGGTGGAACATTCACGGTATATGAAAAGGACTACAAAGTTCTTCGGGTGAATGGAGACCGTGTCGTGATCTCCTCCGACGGAAAGAATGTGACAGCAGCTGTCAAAGCATCTAATCTGAGGAAAAAATAAAAACAAAAGGTGGGGGCGCGAAAGCGCCCCTCACTTCAATTTTTGTACATGACCCACGTTATCTCGTTTTTATTGTGGGTGCGGACCTTGATGGTGACCGTGCTATGTGCACCATCAAATGCCGTGTACCATCCAAGCAGGATGGCATCCAGCTCCACATGGTCCGATATGGAGACCCGAACTTTACCGGTCTGATAAATCCATCCAGAACCGGTGAATGTGAGGATCTCCTCATTTCCCAGCCGATTAAACACGATTTTATCGGCTGGCAATGTGAAAGTGTACCCCAACATGCAAAGGGGTACATATTCAAATTTCTTCATTTTATGTTCTCCTTCTCTTTCATTCTTTTTTTTTTGGTAAAGAAAAAACCGCGTGTGTGCACGAATCACATGCGGTTCTCTTTCTGATTACACTCCGAGGTTTCCCTCAGGAATGATCGCGTCTGCGACCAATCCGTTTCCGCTGTTGCACGCCGCCGCCGTAACGACGGTGGCAACAATAGCAGTCACGCAGACGGCAGCAATTGCAGCCGGAACGAGGGCGCTAGCTGCATCCTCGAATCCATCATTATAACCGTCACGGCGACCGGCGATATAACCACCGGTTCCAAAGGTAATGCGTAACATAGTATCCTCCATTTTCTCCTGCACTTATCGGCTGCAGGAACCATCAATTTCAGTAGCGGATCTGCTACCGGAATAGAGTTAACAGGGGTGATGCTAATTCTCTATTCACATTAATAATATATAGATAGAAAATAAGAAAACTCGGAAACATAATTATCCATTTTCGAGCATATATTATTTCCACGAAGATGGGAGGACTTCATAACAAAAAATTTTCAAGGAGGCTGAAAGATGGAACCCAATAAAATTGTCTCTCGACCACCAAAGCCATTGCGTTATTCAAAAGACGCAATGTTATTCGATGTTCGATATTCCAGGAAACCAGAATCATTTGAAGTGGTTTATTGGAATCCGGTAACACGTCAGCTTGAGGTGGAATATGAGGAACCAATCGTTGATATATGGTTCTTGAAGAAAGAGGAACGTACCAATGAACGACAGATCGCTGAAGTCGAGATGGACCGGTGTTATCAGTTCTGGTGTAAACCGTCACAGATACCAGCAGTCATTGCTCAAGAGATTGGTGGAGACTGGGCTGATTTCTATAATGCAAATAAAGATCAGATGGGACGAAATGATCTTGCAAAAAAGATGTGTGAATGCCCATGGGTATTTGTTGCTGACTTTGATCCGGTTGTACATTTCCGTCTTCGGTGGATTGAAGAATATGGCACGAATATTGACCTGACAAAAGTCAGTGAGGCTCAACTTGATATTGAGTGTGATGTCATTGACAAACCTGCAAATGCCAGTGATATCGAAGATTCATCTAATCCGATTAACGCAATCTCATTGATACTGGATCATGTAAAGATCTGTGTATTATTCGTACTTGCACCACGCCCAAAACATAAACTTGATAAGAAGTTTTGGGATTATCGAGATATGCAGGTGAAAGAGTATGAATGGTTGGTTACACATCAGGAAGAATTCAAAGAACGAATTCGAAATTATGATGAAGACAACATCAAGTATCTGAAAGACTTTGAGATCCGGTTGCATATCTTTGATTTCGAAGATGAATATAAGATGATCAAAACGGTGTATGATTACATCAACAAATATCGTCCGATGTTCTGTGAATCATGGAATGCAAAGTTTGACCATCCGAGACTGTGGCATCGTCTCGAGTATCTTGGATATGATGCAAAGTCGTGTATCATCCCGAAAGCATTCAAGACTGATCAAGTATATTATAAGGAAGATACATCTGGAGCATTCCAGCTAAAGAACTCGAAGGACTGGTTCTATACATCAACTTATACTGTATGGATTTGTCAGGAGCGTTTGTTTGCAGCAGTCCGCAAATCACAACAAGAAAGACGTTCGTATTCATTGTCATCAGTTGGTAAAGACATGTGTGGTATTGACAAATTATCCGATACGAAATCCGGAACCTTCCGCACGTTTGCATATACGGATTTCCTGAACTTCCTCCTATATAACGTTCGTGATACGGTTGTGCAATATGCGATTGCGTTGAAGACACGTGATGCGCAGACTCTGGTATCTCGTTCATTCAAGTTCTTGACACCGTATCCAAAGTGTTTCCAGGAAACCCATATCGTTCGAAACTCTCGTGAGTATTATTATCGAAAGGGATCTAACATCGTACAGGCGTGCAAACTCTTGTATGATACAACGATGGATACGGCATTCAAAGGTGCGTATGTTGCACCGCCTGAAAAGAATGCTCCGACAGGATTGGTTCTAAATGGCAAGCGACACAATAACATTATTTATGGATCACTGGATGCTGATGCTGCATCATATTATCCGTCAACTAAGATGGGTATGAACATGGATCCGATGACATTATTATATAAACTGCGAATCGACAACGCAGTATTCAAATCTCATGAAGCATCAAATCGATCGTTGAACCAAAATTATTTCTGGTACGATTCAAAGAATCGTCCACATGATGAAGATATGGCTGGACCGTTGATCAATACATTTAAGAACGGAAATATCTGTTCGTTGATGCATGATTGGTTTGGTTTGCCTTCCGTCACAGAATATTTTGACTACATCGATTCAATGGGATGAAAGGAGTAATATATCTTGAAGGACTATTTTATGGAAGAATATCTCGAGGAGTACAGTGTCGAATCATTGGCTGATGTCTCAAAACATTACATGGAACTGTATGGAATCAATGTCATATTGGCTCGTGCAATTCCAATGTTGACTGATGGTGTGAAACCGATCCATCGTAGAATCATCTGGACGATGTATCGAACAAATCGTGATAAGCCGATTAAGGTTGCAACCATCGCTGGTGATACGATGAAGTTCTCGCCACACTCGGATCTTGGAACAAGATTTGTCGTTGCGGGATTATCGCAACCATTCTCAAACAATGTTCCACTGTTAACAGCCACATCCGGTTATGGTACCATGACAAACGGTGATGATGTTGCACAGGTCCGCTACTGGTCAGCAGCTGTATCCAAATTTGCGATGGATGTATTCTTCTCTGACTTCGATGGTAAGGTTAACATGAAAGAGAATCATGATGGTACCGCATTGGAACCAATCACATTC
>CAMJFV010000055.1 GCA_946405045.1 uncultured Bacteroidales bacterium
TAGCCTCTTCTGTCAAATCCAGAGCCGCGTATGCTTTCTGCAACTCAGTAAGCGGTTTGGATGTATTTGAACTATAACTTGAATTTGAATCTGTAGATTGATAATAACTTCCTGTGTTATATGAAGATCCGTTTTGAGAATATGAACTATATTTGTTGCTTGATGTTGAATCGTTGTCTGTGGATTCATACTCGTATTGGCTGTATTCTTCGGTGTCTCGTGTACCTGTAAAGGTTTGGTTTTTCTTTTGGTATTTCTTTTCATAAATATTGTAGGTACTTGAATTCATGCCATTCAATTTCTCTGTAATCCTTTTTAGAAATAACTTTTCCTCGGAACTACATGATCCGTCTGAAAAGGCAATCTCAAACAGATATTCAAGAAACCATTTTTTTCTGGTAAAATTCGATACCTTATTTATTGTTTCTATCAAATTATCACAATCAGAAAGAGCCGTCTCGTTATAATTCTTGAATTTTAAGGCGTATTCTTTCACAAATTTCACCCGTTCTTTGAAATGAGCTTCATCGTATCTCTTGATGAATTGTTTGATGATGTCAAGCTCACAAACCATATTGGTACGGTCTGCCGCCATCACCTTTGCCATAATAATCAATGCATTATCTACAAAAATTTTGTCTTTTTCGTCCTTCTTCTTTTTGAATCCTTTTTTGGATTGATTTTCATCATCATATTCTTTAATGTCCAGAGATATTGCCAATGTGTAGCAGAAAGCAATTATAGCAAATGCAATTAGTAAAAAAACTAAAGTTCCCATGCAACTTCAAGTTAAGAATTCCTTACAATAAAAGATGCTGCATTCAATATGACGCTGAAATTCTTCTTCTGTTGCTCAGAAAGCGTGATTTTAGCGAGTTCTTCCTGTAGACGGGAGTGATATTCGTTTTTGTCTTTTAATGCCTCGTAGGCCTTTTTATAGCACAATTTCATATTGTCCATATTGCCTTCAAGGTAGGAGATGTGGCCGATATCTATCAAATCGGCTGTATGTTTGTGTGAAATCCTTGAAAAATAGGAGATTGCCTTTTGTAAAGAGCCTGACTGCATCAAACAGTTTGCTATCAGACGGATTACTGAATCATCATCTTCCTTCTTTAGGTTGAATTCCAGATAATACAATTGTTTCAATGCTGTGTCGTAGTCTTTTTCAGATAACGACAGGTTGGCAAGCTTCTTGCGTATTGTGATGTTGTCGGGATCCAACTCAATGATTTGCACCATTGTAGACTTAGCTTCTGTCAGATTTCCAAGTTTGTATTCGCAGAAGGCTTTTCTCGATAATGTCCATACATCATCTCCGTTATACAGCAGAGCCTGATTGTAATGGGCAAGGGCAGAGGTGTAGTCTTCAAGCTGCTGGTAGCATAAGCCTATTTTCTGTATAGATTTTTCCGTTTGTAAATCACCAAGCTTTTTGTATGCTTCTATGGTTTCATTATACGCTCCTTTTTCAAAGAATAGATCACCAATTGGTTCTATAAACTTATTTGTATTTGGCAGAAACGCGATATTATACAAATGTAAACTTGAATTAAATGGATTTACAAAAGAATTTGCGTGCGAGAACGACGCATAGAATCTGCTTAGTCCTATAATGTATCTGATTACATTTGTATTGAGTGCCAATTGGTCATGAGTCATTACCAAAGAATCAGTATCGATACCTTTGGCTTCCATCATCTTGTTTACAAATGTATCAGCCATTGGCATGTTTTGCAGAGTATAAATCAATCCGTATTTATCAGGATCGCTTATATATTCGTTGTCTACAAGAGGAATCAGCATCTTCTGGTTGCTTGAAGAGGTTGTTTTTAGCTCGTTAAACAGCTCAGATTCCTCGTTTAGAAGCATAAACCAGTTGGATATCTCAGAGAAGAAAGAATTCGTGAAAAACAGCGATGTATGGCTTAAAAGGTCTTCACCCATAAACTGCATCTGGGCATATTCACGTAATGTATCCTCACTGATCGAGTCTTTCTTGAAGAGATCCGTATTGATGTCCATATCATTGTTGCCAAAGATATTGTTCATATCCACTTTGTCAAGGAAGTCCTCTTTCAGCTTTGTCTGTGTCTGCTGTGTGTATTTACAGCGAATAAACTGGCAATGTATATGTTGCAGCACTTCAGACAGATTATCCGTAGCGCAGAGACGTTTTGCCTCATCAAATACGTCCGGATATAATTGTAAACGGGTGTTGTAGATATATCCACACAATAGCAGAGCTGTTGCAGCACGTACTTTTATACGGTTGTCGTGGTTCTGACAGAGTCTTAATATCAGTTTGAATCTGTTGATGCAGAATCTGTTAAGCATTCCAAACATCAATCCAGATGTAAAGACACACTTGTCGGATACAGTTATAAACTCATTGTCGAAATAGCGTGTATACAATTCTAAATCATCATTTGTAAAGTTGTCACACAATAGTAAATGACGGAATATCTCACATCTGATTTCTGACAATCTATTGCTGTTTACATTTGTATTTACATTTGTATTATCACTCAACATCCGTTGTCCGTTGATCTCTTCGATTTCAAAGAACAGATTTCTTATGTCTTTACATTTGTATATGGATTTGTATTTATCCACATCTTTTACAAATGTGAATTTTGACGTGTTATGATGGCTCATCACATCATCAGCGATAGCAAGAATATCCTGTTTTGTAGTTAGAAGCATTCCAAATGTATTTTCGTCGATCGCAGCGTCGAATGCATACTTAAGAATAAACTCCAGATTTCTTGAAAGCTGTTCTGTTTTAAGGGAAAGAGAATTTTGTTTGTCGTCAACACCCAAATTTTTCAGAGTGGCAATGAGAGTGACCAAACAAAGTAGCGCATCGTTGATTTTGTCAGCAAAAACGTTGCTGCAAACCTCTTTATATAGAGAAATTGCGTTTTTATCCATCTAAATTCAATCTTATATATCGTATTTTAGGCAAAAATAAGTAAATTCGCACTCAAATTAAATATAAGATGAAAAATATTAGAAATTTTTGTATTATCGCGCACATAGACCATGGTAAGAGCACTCTAGCCGACAGACTTTTGGAAATGACCAAAACAGTCACAGGAAAAGACTTGCAGGCCCAGGTGTTGGATGACATGGAACTAGAGAGAGAGAGAGGAATTACGATTAAGAGCCATGCTATCCAGATGGATTATGCATACACCGGCGATAAGGCAGAATTTCAGTCAAAAGAAAAATATGTCCTGAATCTTCTTGATACTCCCGGACACGTGGATTTCTCTTACGAGGTGTCTCGTTCTATTGCTGCGTGTGAGGGTGCGTTGCTTATCGTAGATGCGTCTCAGGGTATTCAGGCACAGACGATCTCCAATCTTTATATGGCCCTTGAGCATGATTTGGAGATTATTCCGATTTTGAATAAAATCGATCTTCCTGGAGCGATGCCAGAAGAGGTTGAGGATCAGATAGTAGACCTTCTAGGATGCGACAGAAGCGAAGTCATCCGTGCCAGTGGTAAGACTGGTGAGGGTGTCGATGAGATTCTTCGTGCTATTGTGGAGAGAATCCGTCCGCCAAAGGGAGATCCAGAAGCTCCGTTGCAGTGTCTGATTTTCGACTCTGTTTTCAATCCGTTCCGTGGAATCATCGCTTATTATAAGGTGGTGAACGGTACTTTCCATCCAGGCGACAAAGTGAAATTTGTGGCGACGGGAAAGGAATATTTGGCCGACGAGATTGGAATCCTTCGTTTGGATATGGAGCCAAGGAAAGAGATGTCTGCCGGAAACGTGGGATATATCATCTCTGGTATCAAGACAAGTACAGAGGTTAAAGTGGGAGATACGATCACTCACGTCTCCAATCCATGTGAGAAAGCGATTGAGGGATTCGAGGAGGTGAAGCCGATGGTTTACGCCGGTGTCTATCCGATTGAGACGGAGGATTTTGAAAACCTACGTGCTTCGATGGAGAAATTGCAGCTCAACGATGCTTCTCTGACATTCCAGGCTGAGTCTTCTTTGGCATTGGGATTCGGATTCCGATGCGGATTCTTGGGAATGCTTCACATGGAGATCATTCAGGAGCGTCTCGACCGTGAGTTTGACATGGATGTCATCACTACTGTGCCAAACGTGCGTTACAACGTCTATACAAAGAAGGGTGAGATGATCGAGGTGCACAACCCATCAGGTTTGCCAGACATCACACTAATCGACCACATAGAGGAGCCATATATCAGAGCTTCTATCATTACATCTGCCGAGTATATCGGTCCGATCATGACTCTTTGTCTGGGCAAACGAGGAGAGTTGGTACGTCAGGATTATGTATCCGGCAATCGCGTCGAACTCATATATAATATGCCGCTTGGAGAGATCGTGTTCGATTTCTACGATAAGTTGAAGAGTATATCGAAAGGTTATGCTTCGTTCGACTATCATCCAAGTGAGATGCGAGAGAGCAAGTTGATCAAACTTGATGTTTTGCTTAACGGAGAACCTGTGGATGCTCTTTCTACTTTGACACATATCGACAATGCATACGGTCTTGGTAAGAGAATGTGTGAGAAGCTGAAGGAATTGATCCCACGCCAGCAGTTTGAAGTCGCAATTCAGGCCGCAATTGGTGCGAAGATTATTGCCAGGGAAACAATCAAAGCGGTTCGCAAAGACGTTACGGCAAAATGTTACGGAGGTGATATTTCACGTAAGAGAAAGCTTTTGGAGAAGCAGAAGCGTGGAAAGAAGCGTATGAAGCAGATCGGAACAGTGGAAGTTCCGCAGAAAGCATTCTTGGAAGTGTTGAAATTGGATTGATGTTATGTCGAGACGCATGGCTGTGCGTCTGTATGTCTCATCTATAATTAATCAAAATAAAGACTATGAGTGGATCAATAGAAGATATCATATTGAATGGAGTTGTGTTCAAGAAAAAAGCTTCTGACGACAGTAAGAATAAGAATTCTGACAAGGTCAAGACGAAGGCTAAGAAGACAACCTATCAGAAGGGCACCCATGGATCTGGTGCAGCTAAGATGAAGGAGGAGTATCGCAAGAAGCGTGCAAATCGACACAAGATTAAGTATTAATGCATAATTCATAATTAGAGACGCGGGTATAATCTCGCGTCTCTTTTATTCAAGCTCAAGGTTGATTTTCATGAATGCAGCGAATGGAAAATCTACCGTGGGGGAAGGAACCGATTATTGTTTCAATAAAAATGCAAAAGACGGGGTGATTTGCCCCGTCTCTACAATATACATAATATGATGATGGATTTTACGCGTTTATAAAATCGCACACTTTATTGATCTGTTCTGCAAATGTGTCGCCAAATTTGTTTTCGAAGAATGCACTTCCGATTGTGAATGCCCATGGCTGTACATCTTTGATGAACTGTAGTCGTTCGTAGCTGTCGATGCTTCCTGCCACACACACTGGGTTGCCGACTTGCTTTACGTAATCTGATATCAGTTTCTCGGGATCTTCTTCGTATCGATAGCCCAATAGATCAATGCCAAAAACGCCTTTATCTTTCAACATTTTGGCTTGTGCTATCATTGATTCGATACTGCCTTTCAGAATAGAAGGACGGCCTACAATATCGCCGACAAATGGCATATAGTCGATGTTGTGCTGCTGACAGAGCTTATGTATGGATTCTGAGTAGCATGTGCCCATGAGCACGTCGCATCCGCATGTGGCAGCCATCTGTGCACCTTCAAGTCCTTCTGCTTCTGTATAAGCTACAACTTCCAAGACAGTGCGTTTGCCGCACTCTTTCATCTTGGAATAGATTCGTTTCATCTCTTCGATAGGGAGAGGCTGTTCCTTAAAACCCCAATATAAAGCTTTTGTATCCTGACATTGCTCAAATATTTCATATGCGTTCTCCACAGTCAGGTCGTTGTGGGTAAGCATTACAATCAGTTCGCTTCTCATGAATAATGTTTACGCTTTTAGACATTCAAGATATTGGTGTATTGTCTCTTCTATGCCAAGATATAGGGCATCGCTGATAAGTGCGTGGCCGATCGAAACCTCGTCACACCATGGTATCTGCTGGTGGAAATATGCCAGGTTTTCTAGGCTTAAATCGTGTCCGGCATTAAGTCCAAGTCCACATTCACGCGCTACTTTTGCGGCCTCTACATATGGAGCTATAGATTTTTCGCGGTCAGCTGCATAATGAGTTGCGTAAGCTTCAGTGTAAAGTTCCACACGGTCGGCTCCGATTTCTGCAGCTTTACGAATCATTTCTGGTTTGGGATCCACAAATAGGGAAACACGGATTCCGTGGCTTTTGAAATCAGCAACTATCTTACGCAAGTAGTCGGCATGTTTGATTGTATCCCAACCTGCATTGCTGGTGATGGCATCCTCTGCGTCTGGCACGAGTGTCACTTGTGCAGGTTTAACACTGTTGACCAATTCGATGAATTTTGGCACTGGGTTACCTTCGATATTAAATTCCTGAGTAAGCAACGGTTTAAGTTCATTCACGTCGGCATAGCGGACATGTCGCTCATCTGGACGAGGATGCACTGTGATACCTTGTGCACCAAAACGCTCGCAATCCAAAGCAAATTTCACTAGATTTGGCATGTTGCCTCCACGCGCGTTGCGGATAGTGGCAACCTTATTGATATTTACACTTAATTTCGTCATCGTTTTTCTTAATTTTTGTGCAAACATATAAACATTTTTTGAGTCAGATGAACTATTTGAGTGTCATAAAATCGCCAGTTCCGAAGATTATAAAATGGTTGTTCCTATATATAAAAGGTTTGTTCCGAAATCTTAAAAAGGCTGTTCCGAAATACAAAAACGGTAGGTAGTATGTATTGTAGAGACATCGCATCGCAGCGTCTTAAGGGAAAACAGATGAAAATTCCAACCTAAAGGATAAAAATAAGAGACGTCGCAATGCGGCGTCTCTACAAATGGTATTAAATATTTGATTTTATTCCCTCACATATATTCTCTGAACTCGGTTGTTGACTCCGGTCAACACTTCGTATGAGATAGTGTTCAGTTTGGCTGCGACTCCTTCTATTGGGTTTTCTGGACCAAATACGATTACATCGTCGCCTTCAATCGCGTCAATATCAGTCAGATCGATCATGCATACATCCATACATAATCTGCCGATGATTTTGGCCTTTTGGCCTCTGACCACAACTTCGCCGACTCCACATCCTAGACCTCTGTCTAATCCGTCGGCATAGCCTAAACCGATAACTCCGATTTTGGAATCTCTCTCTGTCACTCCTTGACGTCCGTAACCGATAGTTTCGCCTTTTTTCACATTGCGGATATTCAAAATCTTGGTTTTCAGCGTGCAAACTTCTTCAAGACTCTTTCCTTCAATGCCAGAGAATCCATAGTGTCCGATGCCAAGTCGTACCATGTCAAACTGATATTGGCTGAATCTCTCTATTCCTGCTGAATTAAGAATATGGCGTAGGATCGACGGGAATTCTGCCTTCAATACGGTTGTCATCTCTTCAAACAGTGCTATCTGATGCAGTGTGAAATCGTCGAATTGCACACCGTCTGAACCGACCAAATGAGAGAATACCGATTTTGGACGGATACTGTTTTGTGATTTCAGCAAAGCGATTAATTCAGGCAGATCCTGTTTCTCAAATCCAAGACGGTGCATGCCAGTGTCGAGTTTTAAATGGAATGGGAAGTCTCGTTCTCCACGTTTCTCCGCATCTGCGATCATCTGTCTGGCGATTGAGAAATTGTAGATTTCAGGTTCAAGGTTATACTCGAACATTTTGGCGAAACTGTTCATCTCTGGATTCATCACGATGATAGGAGTGTCGATTCCTGCCTTACGAAGCATTACACCTTCGTCTGCCAATGCAACAGCTAGATAATCAACACCTTCTGCCACCAAACATCTTGACACCTCAATGTCTCCTGTTCCGTATGCGTTGGCTTTCACCATGCTCACCATCTTCGTTTCTTTCTTCAAATGGCTGCGGAAATAGTGGAAATTGCGTGCAAGAGCGGATAGATTAACTTCAAGACGTGTCTCGTGGATACGTTCGCTAAGTTTTTCCTCAATATCCTCAAAATGGAAATTTCTTGCTCCCTTGATCAGAATAGCCTCTTTCTTAAAATGTATCTTGTTTGCGATAGACGAGAGGAATTCATCTTTTGATGTATAAAACTCAGTCTGTATACTGTTATCAAATAATGATTTATACTTGCTGAGTGTAGCACCAACACCTATGAATCTATCGATGTGTTTCTGGCTTACAAGGTGGGCCAACTCTTTATATAGTCCGCTTTCGTTGTCTGCGACACCTGGGAAATCAGATAAAATGATAGTTGATTTCAGTTTATGGCTTGCAGCCACATTCACTACATAATCGATAGCAGGAGTGAGTGAACCAAGGTCGAGCTGATAACTGTCGTCGACGATGATACATTCGTTTTCAGCTTGTTTGATAGCCAGACGCATTGCGATATTCTCAAGCTTTGACATTTTTGTCTTGATAGCATTCGCGTCTTCACCTATTAAAAGAAGGAAAGTGAGGCAGGATAGGGCATTCTCAATCTCTCCTTTATCTGTAAACGGTACTGTGATCGACTCCTTTTTATTCTTGTAGCAATATGTGATAGTGGAGTTCGCTCCACATGATTCTATCTTTTCAACTTTTACATCAGCGTTGTCCGACACTCCAAAACGAACCAGTTTAGCAGCGTCGAAAGCTCCCGACATACAGATGTCAACAAGACGGTTGTCGGCGTTGTAAATGATTTTGTCACACCCCTCAAACAACTTGATTTTCTCAAGACATTTGCTTCTTTCACTGCTGAAATTTTCACTATGAGCTTCTCCTAAATGTGTGAAAATACCGATATTAGGACGTATAATCTCATGTAAAGCTTGCATTTCTCCAGGCTCTGAAATTCCGGCTTCGAAGATAGCGTAGTCGCAATCTTTTTCGCATCCCCACACTGATAGAGGCACACCTATTTTAGAGTTGAAACTGCGTGGTGATCTCACCACTTTCTTCTCTGTAGAAAGCAGTTGGGCAAGCCACTCTTTGACGATTGTTTTACCGTTGCTACCAGTAATGCCGACCACAGTCGCGTTTGTCTGGTTGCGTTTGAATTTGGCTAATTTATCAAGAGCGGATATCGCATCGTCGACAAGGATGAAATCAACAGTAGATACGTAAGCCTCATCACTGTTAACAATGGAAGCGTCTGTGATCAGAAAACTTTTGACACCACGGTTGATAAGCTGTGGAATGAAAGAGTGACCGTCACGTTTTGGGGTTTTGA
Source organism: uncultured Bacteroidales bacterium (assembly GCA_946405045.1). Taxonomy (GTDB): domain Bacteria; phylum Bacteroidota; class Bacteroidia; order Bacteroidales; family Paludibacteraceae; genus UBA1723. Next base: position 9,306 of record CAMJFV010000055.1, read on the forward strand.
TAGCCACGAAAAGAGTTTCGTTTTCCCAAGATAGAGTACGTGAATCAGTTGATAATCTGCTGATTATATTGTTTCCATCACCGATCAGTTTTCCATTGGTGATGTCTGCTATTTCTTTTGCTGTAAGTGTATTAGTCATTGCTGTTTCTTTATTTTGAGACGTGGCGAGCCACATCTGAAATTAAAAAGACGGGATGATTCCCGTCTCTACATTATTCATTTTTATTTTCAACTTGTTTTGTCTCTTCTTTTTCTTCTTCTTCTGTTTCAAAATCACCGTTGAGCATCTCCTCTGTTTTTAATCCGGTCAATTTTGAGAGTTGGGCCACAATATAATATATGGCGACTCCCATCACGATGGTACAAGGGAGAGCGATGAATATATA
>CAMJFV010000056.1 GCA_946405045.1 uncultured Bacteroidales bacterium
ATACTGGAAAAGAGTGGGGAGATTCCAAAGGATATGACCTCTGTGTAGATGTGTCGAAATTGGGGTTTGAGAAGACTGCAGAAATGATGATTGCCTTTATCGACTCCGTTTTTAGCAAAAAAGCGGAAAAATAGGATAGATTTATCATTCTAATATTTATATTTGTAGCTCAACGCAATATAGATGATTACGAAGGACGATATAATTGAAGTTGGATATGTAAGTAAAACACATGGTTTGTCGGGCAATCTTGAGGTTGTGATTACTGTTGATTGGCTTGACGAGTTGGGTGTGGATTTTATTTTCATCGATATAGACGGATGTTATATTCCGTTCCGTATTGCAGAAGAGAGGACAAAGAACAGTGGACGACTTCTAAAGCTCGACAATATTGACACCAAAGAAGAAGCGGAGCATCTAATTGGTGCGACGGTATACCTTTCTGCAGAAGATGTTGATGAGGATACCTTGGCCGAGGCGGAGGGTGTGGATTATGAAGGGTACACAATCTGCGATGCAAGTGGAGAGAAAATAGGAGTCATCGACTATGTCGATTATGACACAGAAAATGTCTTGTTCTGCCTTGATACAACGGACTCTGCAGGATTTCAGATTATGATTCCGGCGGTTGACGATTTCATTGTAGAGATAGACGATGACAAGCAAACCATAGTTATGGATATTCCGGATGGACTGCTGGAATTGAATACGGGTGGATCTTGCGTTGAAGACGAAGATGATTAAAACCTTAATAGTGGTTTTGAGTATGCGTATAGTTAACAATATAAAGACGCTTTATGCGATGATAGTTATGCTTGGAGCTGTAGGGTGCGCCCCACAGACTGAGTTTGAAGTGGCTACATGGCACGGATTCAAGCAGTGCGCTATATCATATACCATGGAAGACAGCTACGACAATCAGTTCACGACGGCTCTGCCTATATTCTACGAACATGATTATCCATGCACGTTCTTTGTGACTACACGTTGGTGTGACCGTACAAAGTGGGATGCCTTGCGTGTCGCAACGACAGAGAGAGGATGTGAGGTAGGTAGCCATACTGTAGACCATGCGGTGTATGACACATTGTCGAAGGAGCGTCAGAAGCAAGACATACTTGATGCGAATGCAAGAATCAATGTCAAGTTGCCGATGTATAAATGTAATACATTTGCTTATACCGACTGTGTCGTGGGAGACACAAGCATCATAAGCAAACATTATTTTGCGGCTCGAGGATGTCATGGATATGTGGAGCGTGCGACTCCAAATGATTATTTGAATATAAGTTCTATAATGTGCGGCTCAAATGAAGCTGTGAGAACTCTTGATGATTTCATATATGCATTCAACACTGCAAGAAGCAGTGGTGGATGGTGTATCTTCTCTTTGTATGACCTTGACGACGGTAAAGGCTATTCTCCATTGTCTTCAAAAGTGTTGAGAGAGAGCCTTGACTACTTGAAACAGCAGGAAAAGTCGAACTCATTCTGGGTGACTACATTCAAGAATGCAGCGAAGTATTCAAAGGAGAGAGATAGAGCTAAAATTGAATTTCCAAAAGAAGAGATAAAGAAAGATGGTATGTCTAAAGTGACAGATAATAACAGACTGATTATCTCTTTGGAAGACGGTTTGGATGACGACTTGTATGATTATCCTTTGACATTGAGATGTCCATTGCCATTTGGCTGGAAAGATGTCGAGGTGCTTCAGAATGAGGTCGTAATCAAATCAGAGATCAAGACTATCAATGGCTGTAAATATATCATCTTTGACGCTGTGCCAAACGGAAATAAAAAGATATATCTAATAAATTTAGGCTAATGATTGATGTGGAGGAAAAAGCACAGTTGGCGTGCAAATTGAAAGCAGAAGGTTATAATTGTGCACAGGCGGTATTTGCAGCGTTTGCAGAAGATTACGGTATCGATAAGGCTACGGCAGTTCGCATCACAGCTGGATTAGGTGGTGGCGTCGCAAAAATGAAAGATGTGTGTGGCGCATACTTAGGAGCGGCGATGTTGTCGGGATTGGAAGAAGGTTGCGTCGATCCTAGTGATATGGCAGGAAAGGAGCATGCATACAAGGTCGCTCAGGAACTAGCCATGCGTTTCAAGGAACAGAATGGAAGTACGGTTTGTGCCGAACTTCGTGGAGTGAGGCCAAATCCAGACGTGAAGGAGATAATCCCTTGTGCAGTGCTTGTCGAGCGTGCTGCACGTATCTACGCAGAGTATTTAAATGCTAAAAATGCATAAAAAAACATTGTTGTTTAGAAAAAGAACGATTTATAAGCAAATAAAGTGTATTTTTGCGTAGGTTTTCGGAAAGAAGACGTAATAGATAATATAAAAACTAATATAATATATGGGATTCGGGAATTTTTTATCCAAGATATTTGGAAATAAAGCCCAAAGAGATAGGGAGTTAATTCAGCCTTACATAAATAAGATTGAGCTGATATACCCTTCAATACAAGCGTTGTCGAATGATGAACTCCGTGATCGTACGGAAGAAATCAAACAGAAGATACAGGATTATGTATCTGCTGAGACTAAGGAAATCGCGGATTTGAAGTCGCAGATTGAGTCTCAGGAAATCGAGCAGAGAGAGAAAACTTATGCCCAGATTGACAAATTATCTAAATTAAAGCTTGACAAATATGAGGAGGTGCTTACAGAAGTGCTTCCTGAAGTGTTTGCTATTGTAAAGGATACAGCACGTCGTTTCACAGAACAGAAAGAGGTTGTTGTTAAGGCAAATGACCTTGACCGTGAGTTCGCTGAGAAATTCGACTTTGTTGATATTGATGGCGACAAGGCTGTTTACCATAACGAGTGGCAGGCAGGTGGTAACCCAACAGTTTGGAACATGATCCACTACAATGTGCAGTTGTTCGGTGGTGTTGTTTTGCATCAGGGTAAAATCGCTGAGATGGCTACCGGTGAAGGTAAAACATTGGTGGGTACATTGCCAATCTTCTTGAACGCATTGACACATAATGGTGTCCATGTCATCACAGTCAACGATTACTTGTCAAAACGTGACTCTGAGTGGATGGGTCCACTTTACATGTTCCATGGCTTGACAGTTGACTGTATCGATAAGCACAGACCAAACTCTGACGAACGTCGTAAGGCATATATGGCTGATATCACGTTCGGTACAAATAACGAATTCGGTTTCGACTACTTGCGTGATAATATGGCAGGTAGAGTTGAGGAACTTGTACAGCGTGAACACAATTACGCTATCGTCGATGAGGTCGACTCAGTACTTATCGATGATGCACGTACTCCATTGATTATCTCAGGTCCGATGGACAGCTCAAAGAGCAACGAACAGTTGTTCAATGAGTACAAACCACGTGTAGAGCACCTTGTCAACTTGCAGAAGGTGATGGCTACAAATTATTTGACAGAGGCTAAGAGATTGTTGAAGGAGAGCGACAAGAAAAGCCAGGAGGAAGGTGCTTTGGCATTGTTCCGCTCTTATAAGGCTTTGCCTAAGAACCAGCCATTGATCAAGTTCTTGAGTGAGCCAGGAATCAAGCCTCTTTTGTTGAAGACAGAAGAAATATATATCGCAGAGAACAACAAGAGAATGCCAGAGGCTACAGATCCTCTATACTTTGTGATAGATGAGCGTCACAATAGCATCGTTCTTACAGATAAGGGTGTTGATGCGTTGACTGGTGTCAGCGAGGACCCTACATTCTTCGTGTTGCCAGATATCGGTAGCGAGATGGTTGATTTGGAAGCTATGAATCTTCCAGCTGCTGAATTGGCGGAGAAGAAGGAACAGCTTATTCAGAACTATGCAGTGAAGAGTGAGCGTATCCACACAATCAACCAGCTTTTGAAGGCATATACATTGTTCATCAAGGACGACCAGTATGTTGTTATTGATGGCAAGGTTATGATTGTCGACGAGCAGACTGGTCGTATCATGGATGGACGTCGTTATTCCGACGGTTTGCATCAGGCTTTGGAGGCAAAAGAGGGTGTGCAGGTTGAGGCTGCTACTCAGACTTATGCGACTATCACATTGCAGAACTACTTCCGTATGTATCACAAACTTGCCGGAATGACAGGTACAGCGGAGACAGAGGCAGCTGAGTTCTGGAATATCTATAAGTTGGATGTTGTAGTTATCCCTACTAACCGTCCTATCGCAAGAATAGATATGAACGACCGTATCTACCGTACACAGCGTGAAAAATATAATGCTGTTATCGAGGAGATCGTATCGTTGACAAATCAGGGTCGTCCAGTGTTGGTGGGTACAACATCAGTCGAAATATCTGAGTTGTTGAGCAGAATGTTGCGTATGCGTGGAATACAGCATAACGTGTTGAATGCTAAACTTCACCAGAAGGAGGCTGAGATTGTAGCTGAGGCAGGAAAAAGCAAGACCGTGACTATCGCTACAAACATGGCAGGTCGTGGTACCGATATCAAACTTTCTCAGGAGATAAAAGACGCTGGTGGTTTGGCTATCATCGGTACAGAGCGTCACGAGTCTCGTCGTGTTGACCGTCAGTTGCGTGGTCGTGCAGGACGTCAGGGAGACCCAGGTTCATCAGTGTTCTTCGTTTCATTGGAAGATAAGTTGATGCGTCTGTTCGGTTCTGAGAAGATCGCATACTTGATGGAGAAGATGGGTGTGAAAGACGGTGAGATGATCGAAAGCAACATGGTCACTAAGTCAATCGAGAGAGCCCAGAAGAAGGTAGAAGAAAATCATTTCGGTGTCCGTAAACGTTTGATTGAGTATGACGACGTGATGAATAATCAGCGTGAGGTGGTATACCGCCGTCGTCGCCAGACATTGCGTGGAGAGAGAATGGGTGTCAACCTTATGGATATGATCTATGGAGTGGCTCAAAGAATTGTCGGAGAGACAAAGGGAATGTTGAGTTATTCAGATTTCAAGAATGAGGTTGTCCGTCTTTTGTCTTTCGAAACTACAATTTCGGAAAACGATTACAATGCATTGAAGGATGTGGAGTTGATCCAGAAATTGTTTGAGGAGGCTATGGCTACATTCAAACGCCGTACAGAGATGATTGCTGATCAGGCTTATCCTGTATTGAAGAATATCTTCGACCAGCATCCAGAAGGTGGAATGGTAGGTGTTCCTATCACAGATGGACACTTCGTATATAGCATCGCAGTTGATTTGAAAGAGGCTGTTGATTGCCATTGTAAGAATGTGGTTAAGGAGTTTGAGCGTCGCACATTGCTTCACGCTATCGATTCAAAGTGGAAGGATCACTTGCGTGAGATGGACGATTTGAAGAACTCAGTTCAGAATGCACACTACGAGCAGAAGGATCCGCTTGTTATATACAAGATCGAGTCATACAATATGTTTGCGGCTATGCTTGATGATATGAATCAGGAGGCAGTCAACGTATTGATGCGCGGACAGATCCTGATGAGACAGGAGGATGATGCGGAGACTCAGGCACGTATCGCAGAAGAGGCTGCACGCCGTCAGGCTTTGGCTGAGGCTAAGGAGGCTGAAGAAAGAATGAAAGCGATGCAGATGAACAGAAGTGAAGATCTAGAGGAGGCTCCAGAAGAGCAGTCACCTCTTCAGCAGATATCGCAGCAGAAGCAGATGCCAGCAAATGCAGGAGTGAAGGTCGGTAGAAACGATCCTTGTCCATGTGGAAGCGGCAAGAAGTACAAACAGTGCTGCGGAAAAAACATTTGATGATTTATTAAATCAAACAATAATTGAGGCGTGTTTTGCATCAGAACACGCCTCTTTTCAATAAAAAACAAAAATATGTTAGGATATATTACATGGACCGTCAATCCGGTGGCGTTCACAATTCCAGGATTGGATATGGATGTGAGATGGTACGGAATGATGTGGGCATTCGGATTCTTGTTAGGTTATATTACAGAAAAGTATATCTATAAACGTGAAGGTCTGCCAGATACCGCCATCGACGATTTCTTGACTTATATGGCGATATTCACTGTGGTCGGCGCACGTCTTGGCCACTGCTTCTTCTATGACCCAGAGTACTATTTCTCACATTTAGGAGAGGTGCTTTTGATCAACAAAGGAGGATTGTCGAGCCATGGTGGAGCGGTCGGAATCTTGATCGGAATGTATATTTTTAGCAGACGAGTGGCAAAACAAAGTTATTTGTGGGTGCTCGACCGTACTGTTATTGCTGTCGCAATCACAGGATGCTGTATCCGATTCGGAAATCTGATGAACCATGAGATTTATGGCCATGCCACTGATGTGCCTTGGGCATTCCAATTCATCACGAATATCAATGCGTGGATGGCAGGCAAGGCAGATCCTGTTTTTTCTGAGCCAAGTCATCCGACACAGATATATGAGATGCTTTACTGCATCGTCACATACTGTTTGACATTGTTCCTGTATTGGAAGACGAATGCACGTAAGTATGAGGGATTGATTTTCGGAGTCTTTTTGGAAGGCATATTCCTTACACGATTCTTGCTTGAATTCATCAAGAACAACCAGGAGGCTTTTGAAGACGGAATGATGCTCAACATGGGACAGTGGCTAAGTGTTCCGTTGTTTGTGACAGGTTTCTTCCTACTTGCAAGAGCATACAAACAATATAAAAACGAAACGAAATAAGATTTGTGAGGCAGGTTTTGCACCTGCCAACAACAACTGGCCCTGTGCCTCAATTATGAGTTAGGAATTTATGAAACATATAGGTGCACATGTCTCAACATCGGGTGGAGTGGAGAACGCTCCTGTGAACGCAGCCGCAATACAGGCGAATGCATTTGCGTTGTTCACGAAAAACCAGCGTCAATGGTTTTCTGCCCCGTTGAGTGAGAAGTCGATAGCTTCTTTTAAGAAGAAGACGGAAGAAATTCACGTCGACCCGGCATATATTTTGCCTCATGACAGTTATCTGATTAATCTCGGACATCCGGAGACGGAGGGGTTGGAGAAGTCGCGTGCCGCATTCTTGGATGAGATGCAGCGTTGTGAGCAACTAGGCTTGACGCTTCTTAATTTCCATCCCGGAAGCCATTTGAAGAAGATATCTGTGGATGACTGTCTGGCACGTATCGCAGAGTCGATAAATATCACTCTCGACAAAACGAAGGGAGTATGTGCTGTGATAGAGAATACGGCGGGACAAGGCTCTAATGTCGGAAACAGATTTGAAGAGATCGCCAAAATCATCAGTATGGTAGACGACAAGAGCAGAGTGGGAGTGTGCATTGATACCTGCCATACGTTTGCGGCCGGCTATGATTTGCGTACAGCTGAGGCTTGTGAGTCGACATTCGCGGAGCTAGACAAAGTTGTAGGACTTAGCTATTTGCGAGCTATGCATATCAATGATTCGATGAAACCATTGGGCTCGAAAGTAGACCGTCATAATAGTATTGGCAAGGGAGAAATCGGTATAGAATGCTTTAAATGGATTATGCAACAGGATATGTTTAATGATATTCCGTTGATTCTGGAGACCCCGGATGAGTCCATTTGGGCGGAAGAAATCGCACTTTTGAGGGGTTTTGAAGCAGAAAAATAACATTTTTTAACATTTGAGCATAATAATTTAGCCACAAAATAATATCTTTGTGGCCGTAAACTAAGAAAAACAATTTAAGTTAAAATGGACAATACAGCATTATTGCAAGAAGTAACAGCCAAAGCTCAGGTTTGGCTAAACGGTAACTTTGATGAGGATACAAAGAAGGAGGTAAAGGCTCTTTTGGATTCATCAGATAAGAATGCATTGATTGATGCTTTTTATCGTGACTTAGAGTTCGGTACTGGTGGCCTTCGTGGTATCATGGGTGCTGGAACAAACCGTATGAACAAGTATGTAGTTGGTATGGCCACTCAGGGCTTCGCTAACTATTTGAAGAAGAATTTCGCAGACCGTAAGCAGATTTCAGTTGTTGTTGGTCACGATTGCCGTAACAACTCGCGTCTATTCGCAGAGACAGTCGCTGATATCTTTTCTGCAAACGGTATTCAGGTATATCTATTTGAGTCGTTGCGTCCAACACCAGAGATCTCTTTCGCTATTCGTCAGTTGAAGGCTCAGGCAGGTGTTAACGTGACTGCAAGCCACAACCCACGTGAGTATAACGGATACAAGGCTTATTGGGAGGACGGTGCACAGGTGCTTGCTCCACACGATAAGGGTATTATCGACGAGGTTAACAAAGTAAAGGTTGAGGATGTTAAGTTCGCTGGCAACAAGGATCTAATCAAGATCATTGGTGGTGAGATGGACTTCGACTATATGACAGCTGTTCACGAGGCATTGATCGACCAGGATGTGATCAACCGTCAGAAAGATCTTAACATTGTATATTCAGCAATGCACGGTACAGGTCGTGTGATTGTTCCTCTATGCTTGCGTTCATGGGGATTCCAGAACATCAACGTCGTTCCAGAGCAGATGATTGTAGACGGTAATTTCCCTACAGTTATCAGCCCTAACCCAGAGAACGCTGAGGCTATGACACTTGGTATGAAGCTTGGTACTAAGCTTAATGCTGACTTGGTTGTAGCAACAGACCCAGACGCAGACCGTCTTGCAATCGTATGCCGCGACAACAAGGGAGAGTGGATGATCATCAACGGTAACCAGACAGCTATGATGTTCTGCTACTACATCATCACTAACATGAAGAAGCTTGGCAAGATGACTGGTAACGAGTTCCTTGTTAAGACAATCGTGACAACAGAGGTTATCGCAGAGATCGCTAAGAAGAACAATATTGAGCTTCGTGACTGCTACACAGGATTCAAGTGGATCGCACGTGAGATCGCAATCTCTGAAGGCAAGAAGAAATATATCGGTGGTGGTGAGGAGAGCTTCGGATTCCTACCATTCGACAAGGTACGTGATAAGGATGCTCCAGCGTCAATCTGTTTGATCTGTGAGATTGCAGCTTGGGCTAAGGATCAGGGCAAGACACTTTACGATTTGTTGATGCAGATCTATCAGGAGTATGGCTTCTCTAAGGAGTTCACAATCAACGTTACTAAGCCAGGAAAGAGCGGAGCTGACGAGATCAAGGCAATGATGGAAGGCTTCCGTGCTAACCCTCCTAAGGATCTAGGTGGCAGCAAGGTATCTGTAGTTAAGGATTTCAAGACTCTTGAGATGACAACTGCAGCTGGCAAGCAGAAACTTGACATGCCAGAGACAAGCAACGTACTTCAGTGGTTCTGTGAGGATGGAACAAAGGTTTCTGTTCGTCCTTCAGGTACAGAGCCAAAAATCAAGTTTTACTGCGAGGTTAAGGGCACAATGAAGTCTGCTGCTGACTACGCTGAACAGAACGAGAAGGCTACTGCTAAGATCGAAGCAATCAAGAAGTCTCTAGGACTTTAATAATGCATAATGCGTAATTCATAATGCATAATTAATGATTGATCGAGCCGACGTGATGATGTCACGTTGTACGAAATATTTTAGGGCACCGCAGAAATGCGGGGCCTTTTTTGTTTTCTGTTAGTATCGTCATTTATTTTTTGTGTATGTATTTTGTGGTATAAGAAGATATCTAATATTTCGAAGAAAAGAAAAAATATATAAAATATGATAAATCTAAAATA
>CAMJFV010000057.1 GCA_946405045.1 uncultured Bacteroidales bacterium
TTTGCAGATGTTTGTATATTTTACGTCCCTCCTCCGTCCCTCGGAGTCACTTTAGGTGCCCCAAAACAAAGGTGTTTATACTGGTTATCAGACACTTATATTTGCAGATAGTAACATCTGCATAGGAAAATAGATTCTACAGTCTTCGAGCTTTGGCAGGAGCGAATAAGTTAACGCTAAAACTTTCGTCTTCTCCTGCATCTTATTTATTGTACCACAAACACCCTCCAACTTCCCTCCTTCTCACCACGCTCAACGTATTTCTTTTGGATGAGTTGGCCAAGCAATTTCTGAATGGAGGTGACACTGATGCCTGTAATTTCTTTCATGTCTGCCAAAGTGAGTGATGGTTCCGTACGCATGGCATTGAGTATCTTTGTATAGTTGGGTGTGCGGAAAGCTATTCGTTCTCCATCATACCACCACACGTTTTCATCCTTTTCACTAACAAACAAGACATCGTTATATATCTCAGTGGCAACCAAGTCGTTGAAATACTTCAAAAACGGACGGATATCCTTTATGTCTGCATGAGCTCCATCACTTGGCACAGGACCGACTTCTATATCTGCCTGATGTAATGCTTCCAAATACTCACTTTTCTTTCGGCTTCGCACGACTATCATCGGATAGTCATGACGAGTCAGAATAAAGTTCACCATAAGTCGGGCAATTCGTCCATTTCCATCTTCAAATGGATGAATACGGATATAGCGATAATGGAACAAAGCAGCCAGTTCTACTGGTGAAAATTTTCCTTCTTGCTCGGCTTTGTTATACCAATCCACTAGATCAGCCATCATACTGGGAGTCTCTTCTGGAGAAGCGTATTCAAACCTGTCTCCATATCGTGTGATGACACTATTCGGACGTGTCTTATATTGACCTGCATGAATCACATAGCTGGTTTGTACACCACCTGGAAGATTGTGATAGACGGTGTAATCCTCACGCAACAGTGTCTTATGTAAGGTACGTATGAAATTTTGAGTCAAAGGCATCTCCTTGACAGCAGCCTCCTCTGTCATCATCTTCAAACCGACATTGCTGGCAGCCATCTCTTGAACATCTCGCACATCAGCCTCTCCTATCACTTTGCCAAACAAAAGCAGAATCTCCGTCTGTCCATAAGTCAGAGTGTTACCTTCAATATGGTTGCTATTGTAGTTGAAGTCCACAGTGAAACGACGGCTAAGTCTATCTCTATCCTTTTCCGACAATGGTTGCAATTCTTGCCATGCAGCCAGTGCTTTTTTGATATTTAAATACTTCATACGGCTACAAATATATCAAATGACACCACAAATATACTAAAACCCCCACAAAAGGTTATAACATTATAACCTTTTTGAAAACATTTTGTCTTTTTTTATAAAAATCAAAAACCGACAAAGCTTAATATGCCTCCTTTTTCAATTTTAACTTCTTCATCATCCCCCGTCGCACCATTTCTATAAAATCTTCATTTTTTCTTCAATTCCAACTCCATACTGCATAAAAAACGTACTTTTTTATGCAGTACAGCGTATTTATTGAATAAAATCCAAAAAAAAAGAGGCTTCAAACAAAATTTTTATCTGATTTATTTCTAGGGGAGAAAGAGGCATCAAGGTCAAAATGCTGACTAAAAAAATCCTAAAAAGGTTATAACACTACAACCTTTTTAGGGATTTTATAGCAATTAGCCAGACGGACAGTATTCTTGAGGATGGAGATTTATAGGTTCCCGTCTGGCATTTGTATTACGTCGCTTTCATAAGAAATGATAACGATCCAATATCTCTTGCAACTCGTTGTGTGAACAGAACATCATCAGGTCGATGATACTCAGATCGCTGACGAACTCATCTGAAAACTGTTTGTAGCGGATGTCTTCATTGCGTCGCAAAAACTGCAGATTTATGCCCATCTCACGGAATTCGTTCTTGTCGTAATAGCCCATTCCGGCACCAGATGGATTGATATAGTTGGTGAATCCGAAAAGCTCGCATGTACGACGGATGATCTCCGGAGACCTGCAGTCCCAGCGTTCTGACACATCCGATAGCAACTTGAATTCAGTCTTGATCCCAAGATATTCGGCTACTGCTCTCAACTGCTTGAAAAGATAGCGTGTCAGATCTGGTTCTTCATCCAACAAGATTGGCTTGATGACATCCATTGCCTCGCTATAGTGTGGTGCTTTGCTGTAGTAGAATTTCAACACACGGCACAAATATTCAGATTGTTTGCGACTAACCACCCTCTTCGTCTCACTGATACGGTGGTTACAGGAAGCATGGTGGACTTCAATACCGAAAAGCTGCGGCTGGTTTTGCTCGCCCAAGATGCGATTACGGTTGATCCAACCGTGCTTGATATAGGAGACATTATCGCCAACAACAAATATATCGGCAGCATGTATAAGCTGCCAATAGCCAATGTAAGGGAAGAAGTATGGTTGCATTATAGCGATATGTTGTTTCCCGTCAATCATAACACATAACTGTTTTTTTTCAGTTCTACATCGTCACTATGAATGACACACATCTTGCGGTCATCCACCTTATTGGTCACAGGTGCGCTGCTGGTGCGGAACATGCCACTGTCGAAATAAAGGTCGTCCATACACAGCATCATGCCACATACATACTCGTCATAATGATTACCCTCCCACACGCATGGATATGTCCGCTGCTTGATGAATGGCTGAATGATGTAATTGGAATTGAAAGTTGATGATTGAGAATTGAAAATCACATCTTTCCACGTCTTCTCATCGGTCATTACTCCGGCATACAGTCCTACACTCTTGCCCAAATTGTATGGTTTGAGGATATATTTATCCTTGTGCGACATTGCATCTTGCCATATCTCAGAATTATCATTTGGCACTCTCGTAGGCAGATAAGTGGGAATGGTATGTCGACGTAGGAATGTCGTCTCTTCATCAGTGAGGCACTCTTGTGTAAAGTCATCCACGAAGATGAGGTGCAGAAACCGTTTGTCATGAGCAAGGAAGATAGTACGGAAGTCGTTCAGCATACGTACATCTATCATGGATTGCAGCGTCTCCATCTTGAAAGACAGAAGATCTTGCTGATTCAATGCGCTGAACACCACCGCGTCATGGCTCCACTCGTCTATATGAGCTTCCACTTCATCGGCCTCATAGACGATCACCTCATGCCCGTAGTACTCATAGAATTTCTTGTAAAGGGCGATTTCACCTGTCTTGTCGCTACTCTTAAGCACGTAGATAGGAACACCAGTGGGGATAATGTCGCGCATATAGGTGAGTAGTGAGTTGTAAACACCCAACCCCTTCACAAACTGTTGTGCTTTAGCCTCCGATGGATACGAGAACCATATTCCGTGTCCGAAGAAACGGCAAGTGATTTCTACCAACAACAACTGACCCTCGTCGCTGATGATATAATCGGGTCTGTAGGCTCCAGCACGAAAAGGATAGTGGCTCTGTCTGTCCAGCACCTCCATCACCTTATCATCCAATGGCATGTATTTAGGAACCCACTCACGGTAGTGTTCCGCCATATAGACGATACATTTATATAGCAAAGCCTGCATACGTCGCAGTTCTTCACGTCGCTCCGAAGTAATCAGCATCGGTTTGGCGTGATACCACTGATGGTAGTATTCGGTCTTGTCTGCATACAACTGAAAGCAAACGTCTTGACACGACAATTCTTCACTCTTCATTCTTTACTTCTCATTTTTAAACAGTTTCGACTGGTAGCCCAGACACTGGAATCCGTTGCGGTTGATGATAGGAATGATGCTTGCTGGCACTTTCAACTGGTTGCGTACCCAGAAACATATACTAGTGGACATTCCAATTGTATCGGTGTACTTCATCAGTCTTTGTATGTTCTCTATCGAAAGAGCACGGTTAGGAGCAGTACGTCCACGCTGCTTACGGTGGTCAGCGTTCATCGGACTGATATAGTCCATGTAGAGGTCGCGCTCCATTGTTTTATCGAAATAGCCGAGCCACTGTCCCAACTGTGCCAGATTCTCCATGCAGGCAGTAAGGAACTCCGGTTTATAGTTGACAATTCCTGCATCGTGGAGCATATCGAAGAACTCCTTGATATGTTCGTCTGTAAGGTATGGCACAAATATAGGCTGCACCAAAGCTGAATTTGCCTGTATGCCACGTTCCTGACACATACGCACAGCCTTAAGACGATCTTCTATCGGTGCGGCATATGGTTCCAGAAGGTTACGGAAGGCTGTTGGCATGATGCTCACCGAGGTGTTGAACTGCATCTTGCCCTTCAGTTGTTCGAAAAGGTCGAGGATAGTCTCACCTTCGTTCTCAACCAAAAGATGTTTGATGCCAGCCTTCGACGCTATGAATAGACGAGCGTTGGAATTTGGGTATTTCTTGAAGTGTGCAATAAACTCACGCAGTATACGGTGGGCGATACCAGTGTACAAAGTTGGTTCCTGCAATGCTTCTGTCTTTGGGGAAAAATAGTAGTAATGATTCCAGTTTTTTCCACGGCTCAATGCCACAATCTGTCGTTCTATATCCTTCTTCTTTTCTGGAGCCTCGACGATGGATTTTGCCAGTTCAGACAATAGACGGTTACGTTCCTGAATAGCTTCTGAAGTCACGGCATCCGGCTGTTCGCTGCACGCTCCATTCATTTCTTCAAGAAGTTTACGAACATAGAGGTGGTAGTTTTCGTATGCCACAAGTTTCTGCTCATGTACACCGTCAGTCACCAGACAGTACTGGCATCCAACATGACACCCCTTGATAGGGTTCACCTCAAAGGTCAGTGTAGGGCAACGGCCCGTGTAGTTATGGATTTCTGTCTCCACTGTATCAGGATCACAATCCTCCAAATAGAGCATTGACTTTGGGATGACAGAGTGCTCATTCAATCGTTTAATGAACAGTTTTGATCCTCTGATAAGGCCTTCCTGTATCTCTTCTGAAGGTTCAATAGTGACGCCGAGCTGTTTAAGATATTCGGCATCTACAATCTGAGGTTTGAACCCTTCAAGATTGTAAGCGTTAGTCTCATGCACGTAGAGACTGTTTAATTCAATAGGCTGCTTCATTATTTAAATTGTAAAGAAACAAATCGTTATTAGATCAATCTTGTATATATCATTTATGAATAGTCTTTTTACACGTCATCATCTTCGCAGCAATAACAACCGTAAATTAGTTTGAACTTTCTTTTTCGCTATTTCTTTCTTTTTCGTTCAACGGTATATACATAGACAAAGGTATAAAAAACACATTAAAGTAAATACAAATATCAAATGCAATACACAAAAATAATGAGATAGATGTACAAAATTTACACCACTGAAGAGGCTCCGCAATGCGGCGTCTCTTCAGATGATGGTATTCCAAAATTACAAATTACGCATTAATAATCATGGATTATTTCCCGAACGACGGCATGACGTACACCTTTTCCTTTTCGTGGGAATCGCAGTCGTGATGGTCACACGATTCAAGAGAATCCTTCAGTTCACCACTCTGATATGCTTTCAACACGTCGTCTACCTTGCCATGACATCCTCTTACGACTGCTATACCGTGAGCGGAGAGTTTGTTGTATGCACCCATACCCATGTTGCCAGCCAACATAACTGAGATTCCCATCTCCTGCATGACTGACGCGATATTCGACTTGCATCCGCATCCCTCTGGGGAATCCAGACGCTCCTTCTTCACCACCTGATTCTGCTCGTCAAGTGTCACAATTGTGTAGTAGGCACAGTGTCCGAAGTGATCATCCACCATGTCCTCTCGTGTAGGAATTGCTATAATCTTCATAATCAAAAATCTATTTCCGACGTGAATATAGTAAAAATCTCACATATACGAATCCGTCATCCAGTTCAAAACAATCTTTTGAAACAAATTAAGTATCTTTGCATGTGAATTTTTACTTGCAGATAATTATGAACAGCAAACTACCAAGTTGGATCGCCTCACATATCACGCTCATCGTCGTGGCTGTGACCGCTGTGGCGCTATTCGCACCGTCTTCTTTCTTATGGATTGGCACTGGAGCCATCACTCCTATGTTGGGCGTGGTGATGTTCGGTATGGGTCTGACTCTCAAACCGTCTGATTTCAAACCAGTATTGATGCATCCGAAGGAAATTGTGATTGGCGAACTTGCCCAATTCATCATAATGCCTTTTGTCGCCTGGACGCTTTGCCGTCTGCTCAACCTGCCATCCGAACTCGCTTTGGGTGTGATTCTTGTGGGTTGTTGCCCAGGAGGCACTGCCAGCAATGTGATATGTTATCTTGCAAAAGGAGACGTTGCTCTCAGCGTCGCCATGACGGGTGTTTCCACACTTCTTGCTCCGTTTGCCACTCCAGCGCTCGTCCTTCTTCTTGCCGGGGAGACGGTGGACGTGGATGTCTTGGGAATGTTCATAAGCATCGTACAGGTGGTGATACTTCCAATCGTTGTGGGTCTCGTCGTCAACCACTATTTCAAGAATTTCACACAGAAAGTCACGCCATATATGCCGATGATCTCCACCCTTGCCATCGCAGCAATCATAGGAATCATCGTTTCACATAACGCTCAAAACATAATCGGATGCAGTCTGCTTGTGGCTGTCGCTGTCATACTTCACAATCTTCTTGGTTTATCACTTGGCTACGTCGCCAGCATGCTGCTGGGTCTGCCTCCTGAAAAAAGGACATCGATAAGCATAGAGGTGGGAATGCAGAATTCCGGACTGGCGACTTCGTTGGCAGCCACCCACTTCGCCATGTATCCGTTGGCAGCCGTGCCAGGAGCTATCTTCTCCGTGTGGCACAACTTTTCAGGCAGCATAGCGGCACAGGTATTAAAAAGATGGAACAACTGCAAATAACAACTCCGTCGGATGGATACGATATCAATATATCTCATAATTCTGTTTCCTATCACATTCATCATTCACGATGGAGAGGAGATTCTGACGCAACACAAATGGATGCTGACACACAAAGACACATTGATAGTGAGATTTCCAATGTTAAGACCGGCGTTGAAGCATCTCTCTGGAATGAGCACTAAGGCATTTACCATTGCGGTGTTGGAGGAACTGGCACTTATCTTAATAGCCACAGCTTGCGTAATTGCAGGCACACCCTACTCCACTGAAGTTTGGGCGATAATGTTCATGGCTTTCTCCATACATTTCCTGATTCACGTCGGACAAGGAATAATCATAAGAGGATATGTGCCCGGACTCATTACAAGCGTCATGCTTCTCCCATTCGCCTACATCGGAATGCAGAATGTCTGTGCGATATTCAGTGCGACGGAATTGCTTCTATACGGAGCTGTCGGAGTAGTGGCGATGGTGGTCAATCTCGCGTTCGCCCATTGGTTGGGATTCAAATTTACAGAAGACAAAACTGAATCATCAATTTGAATATAAGTCAAAATAGCCCAATAGAACACCATTTTTACATATTAAAGTTTGTCCGTTTGATATTTATGCCTACCTTTACATTAATAGAAACAGCTACGATTCTCATTGTAGCGTCAAACTAAGGAGGTCCATAAAAAACATTTCAAAAATGCTGAAAGAAGCACTCAAGATTGTCCGTCCTCAACAATGGGTGAAAAACCTTTTCGTTTTTCTTCCTCTATTCTTCGATAAACATCTGTTTGAGATTGAATACTTGCTGCCTACTGTCGTAGTATTTGTGGCTTTTTGTGCCATTGCAAGCAGTATCTATTGTTTGAATGACATTTTCGATGTTGAGTCAGACAGAGTTCACCTTCAAAAGAGAGAACGACCAATTGCGAGCGGAAAAATCAGCAAACAGACCGCTTATATCATCATGATTATATGTGCCACTGTTTCCGCCATATCAATCATCATTGGTGACTTTTCCTTAGGAGGCAACAAATCCATTCTTTGCACCATAATCCTGACCTATTTTTTAATGAACATTGCATATTGTATAGGTCTGAAAAACAAAGCTATAGTTGACATAATCATCATAGCCATAGGGTTCGTACTTCGTGTTTTGGCAGGAGGTTTCGCATCTGGGATATGGCTCTCTCAATGGATTATTCTGATGACATTCCTTCTATCTCTTTTCCTCGCATTAGCCAAGAGGAGGGACGACGTGTTGCTTTTCCAAGAGACTGGAGAGAAAACACGCAAGAATGTGGACACCTACAATATCCCTTTTCTCAATGCTGCCATCTGCATTGTAGGAAGCGTCACTCTGGTCAGCTATATCATGTATACACTTTCTCCCGAAGTGACAGAACGGTTTGGAAGTCAGAATCTATATCTCACATCCGGATTCGTGTTAGCGGCGATAATACGTTATATACAGATCACCTTTGTCGACGAGAATAGCGGAAGCCCGACAAAGATCCTTCTGCATGATCATTTTATCCAGACATGCATCATTGGCTGGCTATTTTCTTTCGGCATCATAATCTACCTATAGACCATGGAGAAAAAAAGAAAAGTGGCGGTATTTGATTTTGATGGCACACTTACCACGAAGGACACTTTTGTGGAATTCATCAAATATGCGTGTGGTACATGGAAATTTCTCTTTGGATTTCTACTCTATTCTCCACTCTTGATCCTGATGAAACTTCGGTTATACCCCAACTGGAAATGCAAACAGAAGGTGTTTTCCTTTTTCTTCAAAGGAATGGATCATAATGAGTTTCGACGCTACTGTGAGCGATTTTCGGAGAAGATAGAAGAGATCAAGAATCCCGCGGTTTTTGACATTTTCCTACAACATATCAACGAAGGAACGGAGGTATACATTGTGAGTGCCAGCGTCGACGAATGGATAATTCCATTCTGCAACAAGTATGGAGCGAAAAGCGTGATAGGGACAAAGATAGAAACAGATTCAAAAGGCATGTTGACGGGAAGATTCTCAACCCGAAACTGCTATGGACAGGAAAAAGTAGAGCGATTCAAAGAAGAGGAACCCGACCGCGACGTCTACACACTTTTCGCTTATGGCGACAGCCGTGGTGACAAAGAGATGATAGAATTCGCAGACAATGGTTTTTGGGTATAAACAATAGAGACAACATCTTATATGGCAAAATCAATAAAAATATTATTTCTGATCAGCATTCCTGTATTCCTATGGGGATTGCTTCTTATTCTTCCCACATTCGACGACTGGACATATCTGACCGCACCATATTTCGGCGATTTTTTCGACAATAAAGGGTTGCTCCCTTACAAAAGCTATTGGCGTCCGTTTGATGCGACGATAGGCTATATTTTAGGATTGAACTATAAGATGTTCCCCGCTTTGAATCATATTCTGATCTTGCTTGGACATGTCGGAAGTACGATATTGGTGTATATGCTCACAAAGAAGAATATACTTGCCGCCACATTCTTCTATCTGTCGACAGCAATGCTTGGCACAGTGTTGGATATCGACTCTGCCAACCAAGTCTATTCCCAATTCTGGGGACTTATGGCTCTGTGGTTTTACCAAAAAGAGAAGAAATGGCTATGGATCGTATGTTTTCTTATTGCGACGTTTGTAAAAGAAAATGGAATTATGT
>CAMJFV010000058.1 GCA_946405045.1 uncultured Bacteroidales bacterium
CCACCCTGGCTTGTAGTATCAGGTTCCGCAAACTTGATGTAGTCCAAATTGTTGTTGTTGCTCTCGAATTTTACCTTTAATATGTGCTTACCTTCTTTTATTTCCTTAGATGTAGTGGTCAATGCTGTGTAAGTGTCCCAGCTACTTGTCTTTTCACCTGAAAAACTTGCCACTTTTGCATCGTCTACATACACATCAAATTTGATCTCGCCACCACCGTTGGATGCGTTGGCTGTCAAATCATACGTACCAGTTTTCTCCACATTGATAGTATACTCCAACCACTCGCTTGAAGTAGTATAGCCGATAGCCATACCTGTTCCTCCTTTTACGATATCTACACCTTCGTCAGTACGGAATTTCGCGTCGCCCTCATTCTCGTCATCAGAATCCTTGTAAGCATTTCCATTACCTCCTAAGTCATAGTGTTCTCCTTCCAATAGTCCAGGAATGTTGATGGCCTCCTGATAAGGTTTCTGCTCTTCTACAGTAGAACCTCCACCTTGTTCTTCGCCAGAAGACGATCCAGACTCATCATATTTAAGGACCTTCAACATCTGTTCTGCATAACGTTCTCCCAACGTACGATAGCTGGCAGAAGAAAAATGCAGGTTATCACCCTTGTGTCCAAGGCCTTGAGCAGAAATGACATAAGAATTAGGGATTGTACTTGGTACATTGGCGATAATATTGTTCATGCTACCACACTGACCACCCTGATCCGTACGGACCACCTCGCCGACTAACAAAGGAACTTCTTCGGCATTAAGGCCCAAATCTTTAATCAAATCATTGTAGACGGCTTTCACACGGCTAGGCCAGTTGTTTTGTCCGGTGTTAGTTTCTCCCTGATGCAGAAGAATTCCTTTGATGACACCGACCTTTTGGGCCTCTTTACCCATCTCAACCAAACGTCCATAAGGATTGCCGCCATAGGATTGGATTGTGCCCTGCATATACGACTCGGCACGGTAGTTTTTGTAGTTTTCCTTCTCAAACAACTGGATATCGCATCCTGCAATAGCGACAACAGAAACACCAACTTTGATATGTTCAGGTAGTTTCTTCACCAAAGTACGGCCGAAATAATCGACAGGGCCTAGATGAGCACCGCTACAGCATGACAATGGAGGAGTAGCGTCATACCAGCCACCTTTTTTTCGGCTGCCACAATTGTCGTAGGAACATAGGACTTGGAATCGGCTGTCCACACTTTTATCTTGGCTTTCTATGTTACCCTGGCCTTCCATGTTGGACTGGCCAAAACATAAATAAATGTGGAAGTTCGGATCTGGCTCCGCACAAACACTTACCACAGATCCCAGCAACATCGCTAACGTTGCAAGGAAATAAAACTTTGCGTTTTTCATCTTGTTAATGTTAAATTGAGTTTTAAATATTAAATTGAGTTTAGACTTTCAAAAATAATGCGTTTTATAATGTGTTTATGTCACCTTTCCATTAAGGTCGGTACGCTTACCAATTTGTCAACCCTCACTGGACGGGAATGCATTAATCATTAATTATATAACGACTAGCATGCCACAAAACTAATCCTTTTTTTTAAAATCCCCAAAAAATGATAAAATATTATATCATTCATAAAAAAAGACCGCACCCAAATGGATGCGGTCTTATTATTTAGATGTTATTCTTTCGAATTACATACCAAGACGCTGTTTCAAGATAGCCAAACGATCGCTTAGCTCCTTTGGAAGGTGTCCAGCGAACTTAGCGTAGTGCTCTTCGATACGCTCAACCTCATCCTTCCACTCGTCAACGTTAACTGCAAGAACAGCCTTCATTGTCTCCTCGTTGTAGCAGCTCTTCAAGCCCTCGATGTTGATCTGACCTGGAGCAGGAACCTTACCGATTGGAGTATCAACTGTCTTACCCTCGCCATTGCAACGATCGAAGATGTAAGCCAATACACGGCTGTTATCTCCGTAACCTGGCCACAAGAATCCGTGCTCAGACTTAAGAGCTGGGTTCTCCTTATCACGACGGAACCAGTTAACGAAGAAGATCTTAGGCATGTTCTTACCACCCTTAGCCTGTGGCAATTTCTCCATGTCGATCCAGTGCTGGAAGTAGTCACCCATGTTGTAACCACAGAATGGCAACATAGCGAATGGGTCACGACGAACACCAGCCTTCAAACCGATAGCAGCAGCTGTAACCTCAGAACCTACGATAGATCCCATGAACACACCGTGTGCCCAATCCTCAGCCTCGTGTACCAATGGAACTGTGTTAGGACGACGACCACCGAATAGGATAGCATCAACCTTAACACCCTTTGGAGACTCCCAGTCTGAAGCGATACCTGGACAGTTAGCAGCAGGAGCAGCGAAACGTGAGTTCTTGTGAGCAACTGGATTCTTATCCTCGTCACGAGACTCAGGATCGTTAACAACGTTACCCTTCCAGTCGATTGTACCCTTAGGACATGGGTAACCGATTCCTTCCCACCAAATATCACCGTCAGGAGTGTATCCTACGTTAGTGAAGATAGTGTTCTTGCTGCAAGAGTCAAGAGCGTTCTTGTTTGTCTTTGCTGAAGTATAAGGAGCTACACCGAAGAAACCAGCCTCTGGGTTGATTGCGCGAAGGTTACCCTCCTCGTCGAACTTCATCCAAGCGATATCGTCGCCGATTGTCTCAACCTTCCATCCTGGAATAGTTGGGATAAGCATAGCCAAGTTTGTCTTACCACATGCTGATGGGAATGCTGCACATACACACTTAGTCTCCTTTGTAGCCTCCTTAGTAAGCTTAAGGATAAGCATGTGCTCTGCCAACCAACCCTCTTCCTGAGCCATCTTAGATGCAATACGAAGAGCGAAACACTTCTTACCAAGCAATGCGTTACCACCGTAACCTGAACCGTATGTCCAGATCTCGTGCTCCTCTGGGAACTGAACGATGTACTTGTCGTCGATTGGAGCGCAAGCCCACTTAGCATCCTTAAGACCATCTGGCAATGGCTTACCTACTGAGTGGATACAAGGGATAAAGTCATTCTTCTCCTCGATTAGCTTAAGAGCACCAGCACCCATACGAGTCATGATCTTCATTGAACCAACTACGTAAGCTGAATCTGTGATCTCAACACCAAGCTGAGAGATAGGACCACCTAGAGGACCCATTGAGAATGGGATAACGTACATTGTACGACCCTTCATACAACCAGTATACTTGCCGATAAGGATTCTCTTCATCTCCTTTGGATCCATCCAGTTGTTTGTAGGACCAGCATCCTCCTGCTTGCGTGAGCAGATGAATGTACGACCTTCTACACGAGCAACGTCTGAAGGATCAGACTGGAAATAGTAGCTGTTTGGACGCTTCTTCTCGTTTAGCTTCTTTGCCAAACCCTCTGCAACACACTCATCCATTAGGCGAGTGAATTCTGCATCAGAACCATCACATAGAACGACGTTCTCTGGCTGCATGATGTCAGCCCACATCTTAACCCATGTGTTAAGTTTTGCACAATTTGTTTTAATCATGACTTATTTTAATTGAATTAAATTTTCGATTTGGTCGCAAAATTAGCAATTTTCAGTCGATTTTATGTTATACAATCAATTTTTTTTGCTTTTATTCACAAAATCTCTCCTGACACTTTTCCTTTTTCTATCAGTCTTCTATATTCCTGTCGATTTACTTTCCGTTCTATACGTACTATCGGAAATGCAGGAGACAATGGTTTGTGATTTAAAAATCTTGACTCAGTACTGAGTATTTCAGTTGTATAATATAAATCAATGTTGTCTATTAGTGAAAAAATCAACAGCACAAACAGCAATATAGAAAAGGATAGTTGAGAATGCCGATGCAAATGGAATTTCCAAAAAACTAAATATAACCAATGCCAAAACTGCAAACAAGATTAGTATAAACTTTTTTTCATTTCCACTCCAACCATAATGTTTGAACTTTAAAGAAAACATTGGGAATTCCGCCACCAAAAGCAAAGACGTTGCTATCACAATAAACATCATAACTATTGGATTACAACATAAATCTGTAAACCAATTATGCGTTCCTTCCTTGATCAAAATATCCGACGTCGCCACCAATGAAGAAAGGAATATAGCATTGGCTGGAGTAGGCAAACCAATAAAGCTGCTGGTCTGTCTCTCATCTATATTGAATTTTGCTAATCTCAAAGCTGAAAATGCAGGAATCAAAAAAGCAACATAAGGTAGAATGTCACATGAAGAAATAACATTGCTCTTCATCCAAAAATACATGGCAAAACCAGGGGCGACTCCAAAGCTTACCTGATCTGCCAACGAATCCAACTCTTTTCCAATCGCAGAACTCGCTTTCAAAGCTCTTGCCGCAAAGCCATCACTGAAATCAAAAACGGAACCAATCAATATGCATACCATTGCATATAGGAAATTTCCCTCTATCGAACACAATACTGACAAACAACCGAAAAATAGGCTAATACAAGTCAGTGTATTAGGTATGCTTTTGATTATTTTATTCATAGTTTGGCTTTTTTAATTTTGCGATGACAGTTTGGTTACCAGTCACTTTCTGACCAACACCAACCAATATCTCACTGTCCATAGGCAAATAAAGATCGACACGTGAGCCAAACTTTATGAATCCAAGCTGTTGGTTTTCGTCACAAACATCACCTTCTCTTGAATATGTGACAATACGTCTAGCAAGTGCACCTGCCACCTGTCTTAACAAAATCTGAACCTTGCTTTCAAGTTCAATAACTATAGTTGATCGTTCGTTTTCTGTACTTGACTTTGGAAGATTGGCAGCCATGAATCTACCATCATTGTGTGTATAGTAGACGACCTTACCTCTTGTAGGGTACCAATTGGCATGTACATTAAGTACAGACATAAATATTGACACCTGAATTCTCTTGTCTCTGAAATAGAAAGGTTCTTCCGACGGTTCTGCGATAACAACTGTTCCATCTGCTGGAGCTATGATCATTCCTTCTTCAAAGCCCACAAACTCACGCTTAGGATCACGGAAGAAATTCAAGAAAAATAAAAAGATAGCTATACAGAGTACGGAAATTACAACACTAGCAGCATTCGTTCCGAAATAGACGAATGATGCCAAAACAACTAACGCCAGCATAACAAGCAGCGTCAATAGCATTCCTTTTCCTTCTTTATGTATAGTCATCCTTTTTATTGCCTCTGATTTTATCGGCGAGCAAATTTAGCTAAAAAAAACTATTTTGCCCTACTTTTTACCAAAAATTTATATTCCCGGAATCTCGCTTACCAATTTGATTATTTTCTTACTGATCTTTTGTTCCTCCATTTGCTGCCATCTTTTTACTCTGTGGGTATCTGTACCAACCGCATCGTAAAATCCTTCAGACAGCAACTTTTCTGCCTTTTCTTTCACTGCAGGTCCGTACAATCCTAGCAGAGAAGTAAGATTTAATTGGAATCTAATCTTCATATCTTTTAGCTCCACATAATCTTTCTTTTCAAGGAAACGATATCTCTCTGGATGAGCAAGTAGAACATAATGTCCCTTACGCATCAATTCTTTCAAAGTACTTTTGAAGTTATATGGTGCTGAAACAGTCGACGACTCAACCAAAACATGATTATTAGCATGAACTAGCAAATCATCATTATCCAATCTTTCTTGAAACAAGCTGTCGATCATATATTCCGCAGCAAGATTAAGCTGAATCTCTCCTTTATAAAGAGCCTTAAGCTTTTCAAAATGCATTTTCAAGAAATCCGTTTTATTCGGGATGTCTTCCATAATATGAGGAGTACACCATACAGTTTTGACACCAGCAGTCTCCATAATGCCCAGAAGTTCAAGAGCATCATCCATAGACTGTATACCATCATCTACTCCCGGAAGAAGATGTGTGTGATTATCACAAAAACCGTTCAAAAAACCTGTACGACTTAATGTCGTTTTTCCACTTAATATATCAAACAAGCCCATTGCTAGTTTTCTTTTTCTCTTTCAGAACCATAGCCGTAGCCATAACCGTGGCCATAGCCATAGCCATAACCGTAACCATAACCATAGCCGTAACCGTAGCCATACTTATAATTACTCTGATTTGTACCATTAAGTACAAGACTCATTGTTGGATATTTCTTCTCCTCATAAAACTCATCCACAAGATGTAGGAAGCTTTTCTCCATCAAACCTGCCCTTAGCACAAATAGTGTCATATCAGCATATTTAGATACGATTCCTGCATCAGCAACAATATCTACAGGTGGACAATCTATGAAAATATAATCGTATTGATTGCGTAGATCAGCGATCATATCTGGAAGATATGTTTTGTTAAGCAAAAGTTCAGTAGGGTTTGGTGGCATTGTTCCAACTGGCAGCACATCCAAATTCTCATTATCCTCTGACTTTGTCACAATTTCTTTCCAACTCTTCACTTTACCATTAAAATAGTCGGACAAACCAAGTTTTGGAGAATCCGCTATCTTTGACAAGGTAGCACGACGTAAGTCTAAATCAAGCACAACCACCTTTTTATCTCTTAACGCCACACACGATGCCAAATTTGCAGAAATAAAACTTTTTCCACTACCTTGGTTCATCGACGTAACCATAACAACTTTTTTGCTGTCATTTCCAAGAATAAAGTCAACATTAGTACGAAGCACACGGAAAGACTCATTGATTAGATTTCTATTGTCCTGCTCAACAGCAAGTCTTTTGTCCCCAACATTTGGTTGCTCTGGAATTTCTCCTGCAAACGGAACTATCATTCCTTCCAAGTCTTTTCGGTTTCGCACTTTAGTATTCATGCTCTCCAGTATATACAATACGCTTGCCGGAATAACCAGACCAATAACTAAAGCTGCTAAAATTATGATCGTATTACGTGGCGAAATTGGAGCATCAGCACCACGTGGTTCAGTGATCATCTTAGACTTATATACATTGTAAGCTTTCGACAATTCATTTTCCTCTCGTTTTTGTAGCAAAAACAGATAAAGTCCCTCCATGACTTTCTGCTGACGTTCTTCCGACAACAGATATTTTGCTTGGTTTGGATTTCTCGCCAACTTACTAATAGTGCTTGATTCCTGATTTTTAATCTGCTCTATTTGCATATTAAGAGCAGTAATTTCACTCTTTACACTCTGAATAATCACTTTTTGCATTTCCTTCAAAGCCTCTGTCATATCCGTCACCAACGGATTATTGCCACTACTGTTAGAAATCAAACGGTTTCTTTCAAGTAATTTTTCATTATACTTATGTATCTGCTGCTGAATATTTCCGTTTGACAAAGCAGAAGAAGAAGGAAGTGGCTCCTCAAACGTCTGACTATTAAGCATTTCATTGATATATTTAAGAGTCATCAATTGTCCGTTGAGCGAAAGTAACTGCTTTACACTTTCAGAATTTTGCTCCAAATATATCTGTGAAACAGCCTTAATGTCAGGCAACAAATTCTCACCCTTAAAATTGGCAATGTTTTTATCGATTCCTGTCAAATCCTGAAGAATCATCTGCAAACGTTCTGTAATGAACTCAGATGTTTTAGTTGCCAATTTATTACGATCCTGGATCCAGTTTTCATTATAATTCTTAATCAAAGAATTCAAAATATCTTCCGCTCTTGCTGGCGACGGATCATTAATCGACAAATTAAGCACAGAAGAGTTTTTATCAGCCAAACTGATGGTTAGATTTTTGCAATATCCATCAGTCACTGATTTTAGTTTGCTATGAACATAATGGATCTCCGTATTCTCAATAAAATAATCAGTTGCGACAACAAT
Organism: uncultured Bacteroidales bacterium; assembly: GCA_946405045.1. Lineage (GTDB taxonomy): Bacteria > Bacteroidota > Bacteroidia > Bacteroidales > Paludibacteraceae > UBA1723. The sequence goes on from CAMJFV010000058.1 coordinate 7,782, forward strand.
GACTCTTCCTACTTCAGTAGATGTAGAAATCGTATCTCCTATTCTCCCTGTCTTGGTTACATCATCAAATTCTTTATCATTTAATTTAATCTCACTAATTGTGACTGTTCTTTTATCATAATTAGCCGTTATTTTGAAAGATATATTATCAACGACGTTGTTTAGATCTATCAAATCTACTTTTACCGGAGATTTTTGGTAGATGGCGGTTTTTCTTAATCCTCCAATTCCATTTTTAATGACATATTTATTTGTCAGATCCAAATCATTAACTACCTGAGTCATCAGAGATGGAGACTTCAATGCCAACAATTCATTGTTGATATTTGTTGTATTGGAAAACAATCCCAAATCCTGAAACTCATTAGTCATACTTATCGCAGAAGCTCCTTTTTTATCATCTTCAATAAGAAGAGTAGCCGTACGTGTATAAATAGGAGACGTTGAGATCAAATACAAAATGGCAATGGTCAAACATAAAAAAGTTGATAGGACAAACCATTTCCATTTATATAAACACAACTGAAGGAGGTCAGAAATGTTAATTCCCTCCTCCTCTTGGTTGTTTGGTATATTTTTCTTTTGCGGTTGCTGTGGCATTCTTTATTTACTATTTCTTAGTCCCAAATAATTAATGATGGTCTATTTTATAGAACTCACATTTAAGAGGTCAAATTAGACTTGTAAGGCAAACGTTACTTACTATTGTTGACAATTGTAATCACAATGTTTATAGCAGAGAACAGAACGCCTACAGCACTAAATACAATACCTGTGGCGCTACCGATACGTGAGTTTTTAGTCTTTGTCTTATTTGGTTCTACATAAATAACATCATTCTGCTTCAAGAAATAAGCAGGCGACGCAAACATATTCTTTGAACGGATGTCTGTCTTGTATGTTATACGCTGTCCATTTTCTTCTCTGACAACATAAATACCATCTCTAATACCATAGATCGACAAGTCACCAGCCATACTCAATGCTTCAAGCAATGTTATCTGATCCTTTGTAATCATGTATTTGCCAGGACGACCGACCTCTCCCAACACAGTCACATAAAGGTTCATAAACTCAACTGTAACGACAGGGTCGTTGATCAGGTTTGCTTCCATCAGTGATGTCTTGACATGCTCAGCGACCTCACTTTTTGTCATACCTGAGATTTTAATCTTTCCAAGAACTGGGAAATCGATTTCGCCTTTATCATCCAAAGTATATCCTGAAATCTTAGACTGGCCACCATTCGTACCTGATGAACCAACTTGATTACTTGAAGTTGCAAGATTAAATAGTGCAGCAAGCTGAGGGTCCTTACTATTGACGATGATTGAGATCTGGTCCTTAGGTTGCAAACGTATATCTCTAGATCCAACCACAGGTTCACTTTTGTTCAACTGAACATCCTGAAAATACAAGATCTTTTCTTGTGTCTTACAAGAAGAAAGCAATACAGCACAAATGGCTATCACCAAAAGTTTTAATGTTTTTTTCACGTCAATAAGTTTTAAAAATCCTTTAATCATGCAGTTGCGGTTAAAATGCAACAAAATAATTTTCATTATATGAAAACCTTGTTGCAAAATTATACAATTTCAATGAAAAAATAATCATTCAGCGAAAAAAAAGAAGTAAAATCGCATATGCGAACGGTGCCGATATAATTGCACTATCGAATCTGTCAAGGAACCCTCCATGTCCAGGCAACATATTGCTCGAATCCTTCACCTTGAAATATCTCTTGAAAAGGCTTTCAACCAAATCACCCAACG
>CAMJFV010000059.1 GCA_946405045.1 uncultured Bacteroidales bacterium
CATGGCTCTCAACAATGCCGGATACGACATCACCGCTATGATCGCTGGTCTCGGAATCGGAGGTTTGGCTCTTGCTATGGCAGCCCAGGATTCCGTCTCCAATTTCTTCGGCGGCTTCACTATCTTCACAGACCATCCATTTAAAGTCGGCGACAGAATCACTATCAACGGATATTCCGGCACCGTCTACGAAATCGGAATGCGTTCGTTCCGCCTGAAAACTCTTGAAGGCACTGAAATCGTGATTCCAAACTCCCAGGTGACAAACAGCATTATCGAAAACATTTCAAGAGCTCCAGCTAAAAAGATAGTTCTTGAATTGGGATTGACTTACGACACTCCTCCTGCAAAAATGCAAGAGGCTCAAAAAATATTGAAAGAAATCGCAAAAGATAATGTCGACGTGAATGACGATTACGCGACGTACTTCCTTACATTCGGTGACTTTTCTCTCGGCATTCGTTTCATCTATTACATCAAAAATGATGCCGACAAACTGCAGGTGCAGAGCGACATGAACATGGAAATCCTACGCAGATTCAATGAGGCTGGTCTGAATTTTGCATTCCCATCACAGACAATTTACAATGTCAATGCGTAATTCTTAATTTATAATTCGTAATGCGTAATTAGATGGCATTCAACAGCTGGATCCACCCAAACAATTATGCATTATGAATTACGAATTATGAATTTTTCTCATCTCTTCTGGCAAACAGGTTTGCCAAGATTGTGCCTGATATAGAATGCCATACACATGAAATCGCACATGGCACGATGCTCAACGGGTTTGTAGCCATGAAGAATGTCGACGACAATACTGTTGCCAATCCTGCATTCTGCATTCCTATCTCGATGGAGACGGTGCGTTTCTTGGCTGTGGAGAATTTGAACAGTGTGCCGACCAAATAGCCGATTATATATCCAAATGTGTTGTGGCAGAACACCACAGAACAGGTCAACAGCAACAACTTAGCTCCACCATTGATAATATGTGGATGCACAGCTGAAATCACACCTCCCACAATACAAGCCAATCCCAACACTGAGAACAACGGCATCGACTTCTTCGTCTCCTCAAACTTCTCGTTTCCACCGTAGAAATGGTTGACTGCAAATCCGATTGCGACCGGAAGAATAGTGACATACAATATATTCAGAAACATGCTCGGTGCATCCACGTCTACTCTCTCCCCTGCCAAAGCCAACACCAAGAATGGAGTGGCGATTGGAGCCAGCAATGTCGATACAGTTGTCATACCCACAGAGAACGCAACGTCGCCTTTACACAAATAACTCATGATATTGGATGAGACGCCTCCAGGACAACATCCCACAAGTATTATTCCGATAGCAAGCTGATTGTCCAAACCAAACACTTTGCAAAGTGAATATGCCAGCAACGGCATGACTGTGAACTGGGCACACGTTCCTATAAGGATATCTACAGGACGGGACAAAAGGATTTTGAAGTCATTCAACGACAATGTCAATCCCATCGTCAACATGATGAATCCAAGGATACAAGTCTGGATATTTCCTCTGACCCAAGAGAATAAGTCGGGGTCGACAATTGTGATGATGGCAATCAGAATGATGAATGCCGACGTGTGTTTCGTCATAAAGTTGACGAACGAACTGAATACTTTGCTTTCCATTATCTTATTTTTTTCTCAACACATTGATAAGCCACTATGCTGAACAACGCTATAAAAATCAGACAGACAACCGTCATCAACGGAGCGCCAAGCTCTCCGCCCCACAATCTCAATGCGAAATTGAAGCCTACTGCATGAAGAAGGTAGACGGAATAACTATAATTGCCGACAACCGTAAGCGGACGCAAAGCCGTATTCATACGGTTGAATCCCACAAACAGGATTGTGCCGACGCAATATGTGAAGAAGTAGCGGTACCATGTCTCCTGATGCTCTGTCGCAAAATTGTAAGCCAACAGAGTGATAGGAAGCAAAGCGATTATAAATGTCACGTAGAGATACCACTGCGTTTTTCTAGAGAAAATTCCGTCGTCGCACATTCTTGTGTAATAGCCTAAAAGCGACGTGATTGTCAGCAAAGGAAGTGCTACAGGCAGTTTCACATGGGCATAACCACGTGCGGCAGCCATCAGGATCGTGGCAGCTACCACAGCCAAGAACAATCCTATCACAACTTTCTCATTATCCAATTGTTTTCTGAAGACGGTGAACATCGCGCAAATAAGCAATTCAATAGGCAACGTCCAATAACATCCAAGAATATCCTGTTGACGGAAGAACATCTGCAACATAGTGAAGTTTGCGGCAATTGCCTTCCACGAGAATGTGTCTTTCAGTATATGGATTCCCTCTGATGAGAAAACAGTGCCAAGGAAAACTATAGCACAGATGATTGAAAACCAATATGTGGGATACAAGCGTTTGAAGCGTCCCCACCAAAACTCTTTTGGGGATTTTCGTTTCACACTCACGACGAAATAGCCACATAAGAAAAAGAAAATGCTCACTCCGATTTTTCCTGCGTCGAGGAAATCCACCGTCATGAAACTGCAAAAGGAGTTTTCCACCCCGTACACCTCCTGAATAGCGAGCCACAGATGGCAGAACACCACCAAAAGTGCTCCGACACCTCTCAACGATTGAGCCCACTCCAATTTCTTTTTCTCTGCTGCCATTGCTTTTTTATAATCGAATGCAAAATTAGAAATTATAAATACCAAATGCTAAAATATACCCACAAAAAAGAGCGATGATTTCTCACCGCTCTAAATTAATATCTTGCCTATTAATAATTAGTTTGCAAGACGGAATGTCACAGGCAAATGAAACTTTGTACGTACAGCATGACCTTGCATCTGACCTGGAGTCCAAGCTGGCATCGACTTAACAACACGTATAGCCTCTGCGTCAAGTCGCTCATGCACACCGCTAACAACCTCCACTTGCTCTATCGAGCCATCCTTGTTAACGACGAATGATAGAATAACTCGGCCTACAATACCAGACTCAATACAAATGCTTGGATACTTGATATTATCTCTCAAATATTTCATCATAGCATCTGGTCCACCTGGGAATGATGGCTGAACTTCAGCACGAATGTGAATAACATCCTCATCTATAACTTCCGGTCCTGTAACTACAGGTTCATAAGTAATAGGTTCATCTGTTGGCACTACCACATCAACAGGATCAACTGGCTTATCATTATCTACCGGTGTAATCACAGGATCTATCACACGTGGTGGTGCTGCTACTGCTGGAGGTGGAAGATTCGGTTTCTGTATAGTGACTGGAACCAAAACTTCCGTATCAAAATTATCATCTGGCACAATTGGCACTGTTTTCTTAACATCTACTGTCGACCACTCGAAGACAATGAAAAGGAAGCCCAAAGCAACGACAAGGCCCATCAAAAGGAAATCGTGCGACTTATTCTCCAAGCTCGCACTTGAATTTTTTTTCACTTCCATAAGCTATTAAATTTAAGGTTAATATATTATTATATCTATCTCACTGGCTAATATAATTAAATATTTGCATTACTGCATTTTCTTCTCATTTTTTCGTTCTTTTTTAACATTTTTTTCATACAATCCCATGAAAAATAAAAAACACGGTAGATTTTCTCGCATACAATTCTACCAACATATAATGCCTGACGGCGTAATTGTGACGGTCACAAGGGATCCGAATCTGGGCGACCACAAGGGATCGCCCCTACGGTAAAATCCAATTCATCGGGCGTATTTTCCAACAATTACGCATTATGAATTACGAATTCTATTGTGGACGTCTCTACAAACAAAAAAGAGGGTGTATCAAATTGATACACCCTCTAAATATCTTGGATATTTATAATTAGCTTGCAAGACGGAAGAATACAGGAAGCTGGAACTTTGAACGAACCTTTCTACCCTGCTGTTCTCCTGGAGACCATGCTGGCATTGACTTAACCACACGTACAGCCTCAGCGTCAAGTTTCTCGTGTACACCACGGATAACCTCTACATTCTGGATTGTACCGTCCTTGTTAACGACGAATGATACGATAACACGACCAGAGATACCTGCCTCCTGACAAACTGCTGGATACTTGATGTTCTTCATCAAATACTCCATCATCGCCTTCTGTCCACCTGGGAATGAAGGAGCCTTCTCTACACGCATGAAGATTTCCTCCTCTTCTACCTCTTCTGGACCATTGTCTATAGGAGCAGCCTCAACAGCCTCACCTGTTTCCTCTGATGATTTAATCTCAATGTCTTTTGTCTCTACTGTGTTTTCTACCACCTTGATCTCTGGTGCAACTACTGGTGGTGGAGCTACAGCTGCTGGTGGTGGCGGTGGAACGTCTTTCTGGACAGTCACCTCCATCATCTCCTCCTCTTCAAAGATGGCCTGAGAATCCTCTGCCTCAATCTTCTTAACGTCTGTTGTAGTCCATTCGAAGATGATGAATAGGAAACCCAAAGCAACAACGAGACCCATCAAAAGAAAGTCGTGCGACTTATTCTCTAGGCTCGCGCTAGCGGATTTTTTTACTTCCATATTCTATTTATAAATTTCGTTAATATTCTACCTTTTATACAAAGTCACGAGCAAAAATAGTGAATTATTTGCTTTATCGCTCATTTTACGCAAAGTTTTTTTAACAATAAGCAACAAAAGACAAAGTTTTTTTTCTACTTGTCCGTACAAACTCGCAGGATCTCACATTTTTCACTTCTCTGCCACACTTGACATCGTATTTTTCTACCTTGAGGCAACGTCAATCTACATTGTTGTTCATCTTTGAGTAGCGTAGCATCTGCTCTGCGTAACCCTCTTTGTAGTTAACCTTCACGTCGACTACCTTTCCATCTTTCTCAACCAACTCATATGTAGGGTTGATGAAGCCTTTGTATGGAGAGATGTTAAGTTTTGCATATCTGTCCTTGATCTCTTTGTGAAGTTCCGGATCTATGTTGACAGCATAATTTTCAACCAATTTTCTTGCAGCCTCGAAATCACCCTCCGACTTGATTCTCTGGATCTCAGCAAGCAAGTTTCCGAAAAGGGTTCTCAACTTGTTGTAGTCGTTGATTCTGACGTAGGTCTTTCCATCTCTTTTCTCCAATTTCACCACCTTATCAGCCGCTCCTTTCTCATATACCCAATGAGCGATCAACGCACGGTTACGCATGTGTGCCTCCTCTATCTGGTCGCCAAGGTTGATGCGGACAAGCTGCGTCATCAGTCCGTTCATAAGGTATGTGTAGTATTCTGCCTTGTATGCGTCAGCAGATGGAAGCAAACCTAATTCCACCATCTTAGGATCTGCAGCATAATATAGTCCAAACAAATCGGCTCTCGCCTCCTCTACCGTCGCTCCATAAGCTTTCAAAGCATCCTGGCTCACACCTGGCAACAACTGTCCGCTGCCATGACCTAAACATTCGTGCAAATCTGTGTGGATATTGTCGGTGATATAACCGTATTTCTCAATCATCTCTCTGTCGGCATCGTTGTCGACGAACTCCTCCTTGAATCCGTTGCCCTTTGCAGCCTGGTCGTAAGCGTATGTGATATTCTCAATTGTCACCGACTTAGATCCATAAGTCTCACGAATCCAGTTGGCATTAGGAAGATTGATGCCAATAGGTGTCGCAGGATAACAATCACCTGCCAAGATAGCAGTTGTGATCACCTTTGCAGTCACACCCTTGCACTCTTTCTTCTTGAATCTTGCGTCGACGGGAGAGTTATCCTCGAACCATTGCGCATTTTCGCTCAAAACCTCCGTACGCTTGGTTGCAGCCTCATTCTTGAAGTTGACAATCGACTCCCAACTTGCTTTCAAGCCGAGCGGATCTCCGTATGTCTCGATGAATCCGTTGACAAAATCCACTCTAGAAGTAGAATCAGCCACCCAAGCGATGCTATATTCATCGAATTTCTTCAAATCTCCAGTGTTGTAGAACTCAATCAAAAGTTCAATCACTTTCTTCTGTCTGTCATTTTCCGCATACGAAAGGGCATCCTTCAAATGTCCTACAATCTTGTCGATTGCCTTGCCATACATGCCACCCGACTTCCAGACCTTCTCCACAAGTTTTCCTGCCTCATCCTTCGTCAACAATGAATTCAAACCGTATGAGATCGGAGACTTATCTGTAGTGTCTCGCATAGCATCGTAGAATTTCTCAACCTCTGTCTGAGTCACGCCATCATAATAATGATTGGCAGACGTAGCGATCAGATCCTGACCGTCAGCCTGGTTGACACGTTTTGCATACAACGCAGGTTCAAACATCACATCGACAAGCGAAGCCTTCTTTTCAGCAAGACTGTTGCCAGCAACATTGGCAAGCAATCCCGTCAACTTCTCATCTCCAAGTTTTTCAAGACAACTATTGAAGAATGTTTTTGAGAAATCAGGAAGGAACTTATCACATGAATAGTGGTGGTGAATACCGTTGGAAAACCATACACGCTTCAAGTATTTCTCCAACGAAGCAAACTCAGACGCATTGTCCGCACCGATTCTCTCAGTGTAGATAGTTTCCAATACACGACGGATCGGAAGATTGAATTTGCAGTTTTGATCGAATAATATATCACGACCCTCCTCCGCAGCAAGCGAAAGATGATAAATCAGCAGTTTTTGATTCAATGACAGAGTCTCGAACTCAGGCACTTGATAACGCAAAATCTGAAGATCGTAGAATTTCTCCACGTCATATTTGAAATTCATTTCCATATCAGACAATTTGTTTTCTTCTTTATTTCCGCATGCTGTCAGAGCAGCAGATGCGATAATACTTAAAATTATTTTTTTCATTACTCTTTGTTTCTTACATCAACATTATCGTTGTAAAACCATTTGCCTTCATGAAGATTATAGGTGTCGTAAGTGAAATCCGGGCCATAGTAAGAACGGATATCCGTGAACATCATACTTTCCGGCACAAGATGGTCGAACACGATCATTTTAGACGCATCATCGTAATTCAACACAATCTTTCCTTCCGCATTATATTCGAAGACGTGGCGACTCCATGTCTGTCTGCCTTTCTTCTTCAACACCTGTTTCCCAAATGAAGGTCTTCCTGATTTATCCACACGAAGGACATCAATCAGTTTATAATGGGTGATTGCGGAATATCCAGCCCAGCCAAGCAAAATGTAATAGCTGTCGCGACGGTACTTCACATGGGCGATCTTATAGTAGAGAGCTCCATACCAGTTGTGGCGCTGGATTCTTTCTGTCGGCTGAGGCAAGAAAGGCATTTTCTTTATGGTGAGAATCTCCACACGAGTGCCTTTTCTCTGTTTAGTCTGCACAATCGAACTATAAAAATAGCTTTTATCAGACAATTGGAAAGCCCACGAATAGATGCATACCTTATTGTCGTCAGACAACACACGTCCTATTTCAGGATGGTTGAAAGACGGTGCGAAAGCTTTTGTCTTTTTTATACTGTCCGACAATATTTTCTCCGCTTTTTTTGTCAAAGCCAGTTTCTGAGCATCTGCGACAGAGTCTCCTTTCAACTGAGTAAAAATATCATTCAAGCTTTCCTGTCCAGACGCAGAATAGGAAAGCAACGTCAACAATAAAACATTTAGCAATTTACAAATCAAGTTCTTCATTTCGTCTGGAATTCTTAGTTTTATTTGATTATTGGATTCCATCATGTTCGCAGAATGTCATGTTTCAAATTGGACAAACGACTCAATCTACGAAGTTTTGTATTAACACAAAAGGCGGACCGTAAAGTCCACCTTTTATCCTTTTTTATATTTTACAGTGCATTTCTGCAAAAACTATCGTTTGATAACAAGGTGACGAACAGAAGTTTCACCCGCACACTCAACAATCACCTGATAGTCTCCAGGAGCCAAATCCTTGACATTGATGTTGATTTTGCCTGTCTGAGTTGACTGCTGAACTTCTTCAGCCACAACCTTACCAGAACGAGCGACAATAGAGATATTAGCTCTTGAACCAGTCTTATCGTCGATGTTCACATCAAAGTTGAACATTGTAGGGTTTGGCGATATAGAGACATTATCTCTCCAATGCACGTTGCCAGTTGCATAACTGAAAGTGAAAGGTATACCATATTCCACATTCCAATTACCCTTTTGATCTAAAGTACGGATATATAGAGTGTGTGCACCCTCCTTCATTGTACCTGTATTTATCTGGAAAGCGACACTAGATCCGAAGCTAGCAGCTGGTTTTCCATTACCCTCACCTGGATCCTTGTCGATATAAAACTCCGCACGCTTCACCTGGCTTACAACAGGAAGGTAAACATATGGAGTGCTGAATGGTGTAGTCCAAGTGTTAGTATTTGACAATGCTCTTGAATACAACTCATGGAAACCTGGCTTCAACTTAGACAAATCCTCCTCATTGATAGAGATTGCAGCAGTAGCCTCAGCTGATGTTTCAACAAACTTTCCTTTTCCTTCTCCTGGGTCAACATCAAAGAAATACTCCGAGCCAACAATTTCCGAACTTTTCTCAAACATTGTAACAGGGATAGCTACACAATGTGACCAGCCATCATAGTTCTTACCTCTTACATATAGAGTATGGAAACCATTGTTCAAGTTTCTTACTTTTGCCTTGAATTTGATAGTTCCGTTAGTTGTGACACCTGCCTTGTAGCCTTTGCCAAAACCAGGATCTTCGTCAAAGAAATACTCTGTAGTGATCACCTCTGCAAAAGCGCTTGACATTGCAATCGCAACGGCATATATAGATGCGAAAATCTTTTTCATGATTATTTCTCCATTTTATATTTGATTGTAACCTCAAGACCAACACTTTGATTTGCCTCATTTGCAGCGACATAACTTTCAATCACAGGAGTATCCTGCAAACCACTTGTTACGTAAGGCATAGCACCTCCGTATGCACCAAGCTGATCTCCATCAGATGCCATATCATAAAGTTTACTTGTCTCTTTAATCTTATAATTGCAGTCTAATGAGAAATCAGGATTTGTCATCTCCGAACGGAAATCTCCATTGAAATTATTCAAGAACGAACATGTGTTTGTTCTCGATTTCTTAAGGTCATAATTCATCACATTCTCGATCAATGTGCAGAATTTTAGGTTGTAGACACCTCCGAATCTGTTGAACTTTCCAAATGTGTTACGCTCAATACGCGCTCTTTCCATACTGCTCACAACACCACAGATGATATTGTTAGAGACGTTGACATTCTGTGGGAAACCATTACCCTGAATATTACCTACGATAAAATTCTGACGAATGATACATCCGTTGACTGTATCTGCCACCTCAATCGCAGTCTGTGAACCGGCTAATATCTGGCATTTGGCAATTGTACACTCATTTCCATATACCTCTACATTGTTCAACAGTAATCCTGAAAGAGTCACATTATTGCTATAAATACGTAGTGGACTTGCAATGAAACTCTCTC
>CAMJFV010000060.1 GCA_946405045.1 uncultured Bacteroidales bacterium
ATTTTCCAATTAGATTAGTGTTTTATCATCTTTTTGTTTCCTACCATATAGATACCTGGATCTAATCCGTCCAAAGCAGTGGAAACATGAACATGACGTTTTACTAATGCTCCTAATGTGGTATATACATTTACATATTCATCTTCTTTCTGCGATCCCAAACTCTTAACGCCTGACACTTTCTTGTCTGTGATCACCAATGGCTCGGCACTCACTTTCTCCTTGTCGGAAGAGACGTGACAGCTTGCACTCATTGTAGTGCCGCCTCCCTCATACACACACGCATAAGTCATCTCATCCTTCTCTCCCAACGGTAATGCTGAGCTGCGACGGTAGGTGATCACACCTGCGTATGGCTTACCTTCTGCCTTTTCATAAACGACGTTAGAGTTTTCCTTCAACTGTGTAAGACGGAATCCCAATGGAATTGTGTCTGTCACCACAACATTCTGAGCATCCTCTCCATTCACGAATGGTGTGTCACCCAAAACCTTTCGCCAAACATATCCGTCGAATTCCTCCACCAATACATTCTTTGTCAACTTTGAGACTTCGTCACAAGCTGTACGCAACAATCTATCCACAGACTGAGGCTCTTCTCCTGCCTGATATGAAGGAGTAACAGGATAGTAGTAGCCTTCATCACTGTCTGTCGACAATATAGACCATCCTTTTGACCAGTCTAGTGTTTTCCAACTTGAATCATAAAAACGAGCTACCACTCGCAATGGATATTTGGCTCCATCACAATTGAACTTCGCCGCTCCTGCCATCTCATTCAAATAATATGTGGAAGCTGCCAACGCATGTGGGAACTGGACAAAAAACTTATGTGTTCCATCCGCCAAAACCTCATCCTTGAAATTAAAATCAGTGGCATTAGTACCCATCGTCGCTCCATTCTGTGTGCCTTCCAACAAATCAAATGAACACTGCAAACCTTGTGCATCCTTCAAATCCTTGAACACCGTCACACGGTAGTTTCCATTATCAATATATGGTTCCACCGCATCATGGTATATCTTGAACATCAGATTATATTGAGCTCCCTTGTCAATATCCGCAACAGCCACATTGACATGTGAACGTCCGCCAACCAAAGCAGGGATTGTATCATTTGAGATTATCGTTCTGAAAGAGACCGTATCTCCCTCTGATACAGATGTGACATCAGCTGTCTTCTCCACATTCAAACCAGTAGGCACAACTTCTATATTGTTGCGCTGCATTGTAGCAGCCACGTAGTTTGGATAGAAATTCGTCTCTCCACCCAAACCATTTGAGCAAGATATTTTTGCAGTTGTCTTATAGACGCCCCTCGCTCCATTTTTAGCCTTACAACGATAGCTTACACCACCGATAGTCTTCGACAAATTCGGAGCAGAAAAATCCAACGCGTCACCGACAATATCATCACTCTTGAATCCTGCTATATTGCTCAACTTCCAAGTCACGGTATGGCTGGCAGCATCGTATACTCCATTGTTATCAGCATCCACAAATGCGAAGTCTGCAGGGACATTCTCCACAATCTTCACATCCTTGGCATCCACCGAACCATAATTACGATAAGAAAGAAGATATGTGACAGTGTCACCAGCATGACAAACAGACATGCTATCCTTCAATGCTCTATAAATCTTCAAGTTTGGCTGAGCCACCATCTTTGAAGGGGCAGGATAATTTCCTGTCAAAGCCATCAACCCTGTCTGACGGAACCATCCGCTCATATAATTACTAACCCACTCTCCTTCATCAGTCGTGCCACTTGCATCCCAATTCTCATAAATGACAGTGAAAAGGTCGCCCATCAAATCGTAATCCTGCACTCCGATAGCAGCGAATGTGGAAGCTCCCTTCGACATTCCAAGAGCAGAAGTGTTTTTATCGTCTAATGTCTCTCCTGTCATCGGATCGATTTGCCAACCCATCATTCTTGGTCCAGAATATGGGATTTTCTTATCTCCTTTAGTATAGCACTTTGAATCTGCAGTCCAATGTGCTGGATCACGCATATAATCGGATAGTTTTACAGCCGCATCATATTCGTATGTGTTACCTCCCTTTTCCACCTGGTGGGTTTTAGGATTCCACGAATAAGTAGGGTTGCCATGCCAAGCATAGTTGCAGATTGTACGCCAAGGGCAGCGGTAATCCTCACCATCCTGGAAATTGCTATATGTTGTCTCTGATCCGTCTCTGCTGACAGTGTTCCATCCTGCAGTAGGAAGAGATGTCTTGTTTTTTCCGATCAAATCACCGATCAACCAATCTGAAGAAGCCTCAGCGCGACGGAATTGCTCTGCCTCCCATTCAGCAGTAGCGCCGACAGCGTCAGCCATCTCTACAAACAGATCGTGGAACTCACGGAAATATGCCGGAGCGCAATAGTCGATATGCTGTTTCTCTCCACCTGGATTTGCAAAAAGAGGATAGACTTTGACACCGTCCACAATGATATAATTCTCCTCCTGCAAAGCCCAATCAGTCTGTTCCTTCCAAGTGTCTCCACCACGAGGATATCCATCAAGACCTATGATACCAGTGTTGACACGGGCAGGATTCTTTCCCGGATCCATATTCGTCAACGCCACAAGACCTCTGATCACATTGATCATCTCCTGTTTGTAGCTGATAGGGTTGCCACAAGCGTCCAACACCTTCTCACCCTTCTCATCAAGCATGAATTCACCCCACTGTTTGTAGGCGACGTAAAGAGCCAACGCCACATCCACGTCTCCATCTGCGGCTGTGTTTCCACCCTCGTCTGCACCATCACTGATCGCGAACTGTCCGAACTCGTAGTTAGGAGCATTATCAGAGCAATCTGAATAACGTTTCGTATGAACACGTCTTTTATCATGGGTAGCCATCCAATAACCATCGAAAGTCACTTTGTCGGCCATATATGCAGCCGCCAACAAAGCATAACCGTCACCCTCCGAACAATCGTAGGCAGCCTTGTAAGGAGTCCATATATATTTGATTCCCTTATATTCTTCTCCTGTGTATTCAAACTCATTGGCATGCTGCTGGTATGCTTTACGGATGTAACGCTCCATTTCGGCATGAACCAACCCTTCCGGATTCTCTGTTCCCAGATTTCCTCCACAAGCATATTCCAAAAACTGTGGGAACGGATAAGCAGGATTTCCTGAATTTATATGAACAGGCACAGCATTAGCCATACTTGCTGACATCAGTAAAGACGCAATTGCACCAAAATATATTAAATTACGCATTATACCTTTCATGCAATTTAGATTTAAAATGTGTGTACCCTATTATTAATTAGTGTTTTTGTTATAGAATTCAGCCTACAAATTTCTAAAATTTTCTCCGTAAATACAAATAATATACAGTATTTTGTAGGGGCAACCCTTGTGGTTGCCCATGGAATAAGGGCAACCACCAAACATATCATTGGCTGCCTTCCTATTAATCTTGAGCGACCACAAGGGTCACCCCTACGAATTACAATTCTAAAAATCAATGCATTACGAACATTTCTGCAAAATATTTTCAAAAACGCTTGCATATCATCGGAATTCCATATACTTTTGCACTCGCAATTCAGAAATGAATGCCCAGATGGCGGAATCGGTAGACGCGCTGGTCTCAAACACCAGTGGGGCAACCCATCCCGGTTCGATCCCGGGTCTGGGTACAAAGAAAGAGAATCAGGAATGGTTCTCTTTTTTTATGCTTTATTATGAAAAACAAAAAAAAAACGGTTTGAATTTCCATCCAAACCGTTCTTATTATTTTAGAAGCGAACATTCACGTCGCCACTAATTATTCCCAATACAATTCCCTTCTTTGCACACTTCCATCTTCATATTGCATTTTTACAGGATAACCATCTTTATCAAGCACCCACTGATATGGAAGCTCTTCCTCAGCATCTAAATCATCCCATTCAACACTGCCGCCACTTCCATTTGATACTACAGTTTCATACAAAGAGACCAGAATGTTTTTGCTTGGTTCTCCTAACAGAAAATCATAAAAACCATCAAAACTACTGTATGGATCAAAAAAATGGAATCTTGATTTATTCTCAATAGGCGAAGTGTAATTGCTATTGGTGTATTTATAAAAAAACACATACATGTCATCATACTTTTTTACAAGATTTCCATTCTCCCACTCATACTTTATTGTATCGACACTACCATCTGTATTATGATGATATTCTGCAATTAAATGACCTTGATCATCATATTCATATTTGAACTTACCACTCAAAAATTCTCTTGATTCCAGATATCCTTTTGAGTTAAGAGTCACTGTTGTTATGTTAGGATCTTTAGCATTTTTAGTATAATATGATTCTATCCTTATCGTATTTCCATCATACTTGTGTATACCCTTGTAATATAACTCTTCTTTTTCATTTATATATGAATAAAGAGAGACACACCTTCCCTCATTGTCATAATTAAACTCATAAGTAAAAATATTATCAACAACCTTTACCAATTTCTTCTGATGGTCATTCTCGTCATCTTTATTGTCTTCCTCTTTGCACGACGTTGCAAATCCCGCAACCAACGCGATGACACCAAAAAAATTAAGCAATTTCTTCATAATTTTCTTTTATTGTTTTTTTACATCGCAAAATTACACAATATCTTTTGGATATATAATTTCAATTGTATTTTTTCAAAAACATACAGAAGATTATAACTGTTGCCAGCCTTCATCACTTTTCATAATATCTCGTCAGCGTCTTCGCCAATTCTCTCATTGTCTCTCTAACAGACTCAGGCTCAAGCACTTCAATCATTTCCCCCTGTTGCATCACAAGCTGTAGGAAATCATTTGTTATCTTCACATCCATCTCAAACAGTGTCGTATCTTCGTCGCTCGACACCATACGCTGTGATTCATGGAATGGCAACGTCTCCATATAATTTCTTGCTTTTCCGTATGCCCGAATCACTACATGCTGCTTCTCTTCATTGCTATGTGTCACGCCGACACATCCGTCGTAAAACTCATCCGCATTGAAATCCTTATCTATCTTGAAAGTCTTATCCGTGATTTCGACGTTGACGATGCGATCAAGAGCGTAGACGCGAATTTCATCATCATGCGTATTATTCTCTTTGTTTTTCTCAACATAATGCAACGCACGTACGATCACATACCAGCGTCTGTTTGCCACCTTCAAAAAGTAAGGTTCCACTTCAAACGTGTTCCCAGCGTCGTCGCTGAATTTTTTATATGTGATTTTCACCACCTTGTTTTCCCGCATAGCCTGCATGAAAGAGGAAAGCCAGGTATTTCCCGACGGGATTTTTTCAAACTGGATTCGGTTTTCCAACTTTTTGTCGGCAAGCACCTGATTCAACACGGAATATGAATCCATCACCCATGACCTTACAGATTTGTTTCCATCCAAAGATGAGTCGACAACATGATAGTAATAACCAGTTTTGCTTTTGTCAATCTCTATATCTATACCCAACGAATCAGCGATACCAGCTCTGAAATTATGAAACGTACGAAGAGACAACAACTCCCCGTCGCCGAATCCCGAATCTCTCCATTTCTCACTTATCTGCTTATAAGTAAGATGTTTGTATTGACGTAGGATATCTACAAGCCATACGTATTTTGCCAACTGATTGCCTGCCATAACTAACACTTTTTATTTTACAAATGTAGGAATAAGATATGAAAAAAAACAGCATATTGGAGGAATGTTGGGACTGATGATGATGGAGAAAAACAAAAGAAACGGTTTGAATTTTCATCCAAACCGTTCTTATAATTATAGAAGCGAACATTCACGTCGCCACTGATTATTCCCAGACGAACTCAATAGAGTTTACATCAGAACTAAGGGTTGATACGACTTTTACAGGATAGCCATCTCCATCAAATGTCCACGTCAAAGTCTGCGTTTCTTGGCGCTCTTCTTCTACATATTTTATTGCGACAGGCAAGTTTTTCAATGAAGTACCTAAAGTTCCAAAATAATAAGGAGAAATAAAACCATCTTCAATCTGTAGAGCGTTAAATCCTACTTTATTCTCAATAGCAGAAGAATAGTTGTCATTTGTATATTCATAATACATAACATATTCTGACTCCTCGCCTTCATATATCTCCTTGACTTCGACTTTCGTAACGTTTCCATTTTCCCACGTATATGTTGTAACACGAGTCTCGTCAGATTCTTCATCAGTATAGTTTTCAGAAATCAAATGTCCTTGATTGTCATAAGTATATACAGTATTATCTGAAGAACCACCATTTTCTGTTGTTTCCGACTCAATATATCCATTAGAATTAAACAAGATTGTTGTCGTGCATCTAACACTACCGTCAAGAAGAGAACACTCCTCTACAATCTTATTTCCATCATACTTGTAATTAGTATTTTCGTTAGGTTGATTTTGATAAAAATCTATATAAGATGTGCATTTTCCATCTTTGTCATAGACATACTCCCAAGAACGAATTCCATCAACAAGCTTTTTCAACTTTTTCTGAGAAACGGATTTACCACCTGGAGTTCCATTTCCATCATCATCGTCGTCATCTCCACATGATGTCACGAATCCAGCGATCAACGCAAAGATTCCAAAAAAACAAAGAATTTTCTTCATTTCATTAAAACTTATTTTGCCATTGGCGACGCAGGTAGGCAAAAAACATTAAAAATTGAAAGTGTGGGTCGCCAATACTTACGCCCAAAATCTGAAGACTAAAGTATAACACTTTCTTTCGCATTTTTTTAGTTAATATTAATCTCTTTTTATTTCGCTCTGCAAAATTAAACCTTTTTCGGCTTTTATTTATAGGCATAGAAATATTTTTTTGACAATATTGCAAACCGCCATATTAATTTTCCCTTCGTTTTAAAATTAAAACCGCCAGACCTTTGCCTGGCGTTTTTAAGTAGTAGTTTATAAATCCATAATATTTTCTCATAAATCAAAGGTTCAGTCATTTCATACTCAAATTCTACTCTTTTCTCAATTTTCTACATTCAAATCCTAATCAGTCCAAATAATGTGCCCTTTTCCAAATCCTTTTACGTCCCTCCAATTCCCTAAAGAGATTAAAATAAAAACGTCAGCGTGGGAATTGCGCCTAAATGCAACGCTGTCTTTTTAACGTTTTTAACAAAATTAAATCAAAAACTAAATAATTGTTTATAAAAACGTATGTCCTTTAACATCTAATTTTGGATGTGTTTATATATCATTGATAATCAGTGTTTTATTGCCTATTACAAAAACATGTTGTACAAAAGTGTTTTTGATTAAACTTAGCACTTTCTTAATTTTGAAGGTGGAAAAATAGAAATATCCATAAATATATCCTATTTTTGAGCATTGGAAAACCAAAATTAAAGACTACAAAATGAAAAGAATTAAATTATTCAGTTTACTTTGCCTAGGTCTTATGCTAGGAAGCACATCATGTTCTAAAGACGACGATGATGATAACAACAACCAAAACAACAATAATGTAGTGGTGAACCCTACAGATGAAGATGATATAAAAGAGACTGCCAAATACAACTTCTTCGGTGCTGAGTTATACTCTAACGAAACCTTCACTTATGGTAAGTTTGAAGCAAAAATGAAGATGGCCTACGCACCTGGATGCATCAGCTCTATGTTCCTATACTACAATGATTCCTACAAAGGTAATGGTGAAGTTTGGAACGAAATTGACATTGAGGTCATTGGTAAAGAGCCTAACGGATTCCAGTCGAACATTATCACTGGCAAATTGGAGAAGAAGGTCACATCTGAAAAAATTCATAAGATAGACTCTCCCGTCGCAGACAATTTCCACATCTACACTGTAGAGTGGACTCCTGATTATGTGGCCTGGTTCTTAGATGGCAAAGAGATCAGAAGAAGCGACGCATCTAACGACACAAAGAAACAGGTAGCTGCTTTAGTCAAGCCACAGAGCCTTCGTTTCAACATCTGGTCTAGTGCAAGTACGGAATGGGTAGGCACACTCTATCAGAAAAACATCCCTATCACACAGGAGATTGACTACATTAAGGTTTACGACTACGATACAGAGACAGGTACTTTCACAGAGAAGTGGACCGACGAATTCGATTCATTCGACAGCAAACGCTGGGGTCGAGGCAACTGGACTATGGAAAACGTACTTGAACGTCCAAAAAATGTCGTTGTAGAAGATGGAATCTTGAAACTTAAACTTACTAAAGAACTTAAGTAAAGACACCGTGATACATTTGAAGACGCTGTGATACGACGTCTCTACAAAGTGACACACCTCCGTCTTTATAAAATATACGGCATGGATTTGTCTGATGACAGATTCATGCCGTAATTTTTTATTCCTTCTCAGTTGTAAAAGTTCCGAATTGCGTTTCATCCTATATCTCCTGCTCGTTCTTACGAACTCGCAGATGAGGAAGAGGTAAGGGCGTTCCGCCCTTTGGAATCCTCATTTTTATCCTGCTATAGTATTTCTATTTCATCGAATTGACGTCAAATAAGAATTATTGCAAATAAAAATCCGTCGAACTCTCGTCCGACGGATTCTTAATATAAATCAGTTAGTATAACTTATCTGATGAACAATAGTTCACGATACTTAGGCAATGTCCACATCTCATCGTCAACAATCATCTCTAGTTTATCGATCTCGTAACGGATCTTATCGAAGAATGGAACAACAGTGTCGTGGTATGCGACTGCCTTCTCACGCTCTGCCTCGATCTTGTTAGCAACCTTTCTTGCCTCAACTAGTTCAGCAGTCAAAGTCTTGATCTTAGCGATACGCTCTGAAATCTCACGGATAAGATCTGAATCTGTACCTGCAAGTTTCAATGCCTCGTCCTTACCGTAAACCTGAGTCATCTTGTAGACGTTGTCAAGAAGAAGCGACTGGTAGCGTGTTGCTACTGGGATGATATTGTTGATTGCCATATCGCCAAGCACACGTGCCTCGATCTGGATCTTCTTTGTATATGTCTCCCACTTGATCTCGTTTCTTGCCTCAAGCTCTCTCTTGCTGAATACACCTAGGCTCTCGAACATCTTGACAGACTCTGGAGTTGTGTAAGCATCGTAGATTACTGGAACAGAAGTCTCGCAGTTCAAACCACGCTTAGCAGCCTCAGCCTTCCACTCATCAGAGTAACCATTACCGTCGAAACGGATAGCCTTGCTCTCCTTGATATACTGCTTGATAACCTCGAACAATGCCTTGCTCTTGCTCTCTCCAGCAGCGATCTTAGCGTCGACAGCAGCCTTGAAATCCTTCAACTGAGCAGCCATAGCTGAGTTCAATGCGATCATTGCGCAAGCACAGTTTGCTGATGAACCTACAGCACGGAACTCAAAGCGGTTACCTGTGAATGCGAATGGTGAAGTACGGTTACGGT
>CAMJFV010000061.1 GCA_946405045.1 uncultured Bacteroidales bacterium
TTTTTATTTATTATGTTCTGTGGGAGGTGCCCTGTCATTATGTTGAATGGATCTCATGGTATCGCTCTTGGTATGTCTTCTGATGTACTTCCATACAACTTGAACGAAGTTGCGGACGCAACAGTAAAGCTGTTGAAGAATCCGAAAGCTGATGTGCATCTGATTCCTGATTCACCGACAGGATGTGATGTCATTAAGCGTGATAATCAGACATTTGTGTTCCAATCTTCATATGAGATTGACACAGTGAACTATGTCATCGTGATTAAGAATACACCGGTTGGTGAGTATATCACGGACATTCACAAAAAGCTTTGTACAATTCAGGATGGTCCTAACCCGATCAAAGAGTTGCTGTCTGCAGACAATGAAACCAATAAGCAGCTTCTGAAAGATGGAAAGATCCGGTATGTGTTAAGATGCAAACCTTGCAATCTGTATCAGGTGTTGGATACGTTGTTCAAACGTGTACCTGGATTCCGTATAACAGTATCAACGAAGAATGCATCTGTGATTGATGCACAACTTCGGACGCAGTACTATAATGAGCGTCAGATCTTATTGGCATGGATCCAGAATCGACTTAGTGAAAAGAGAGCATGGTTTTTGCGTCAACTCGTTGAGAAGACAACCAAGAAGA
Organism: uncultured Bacteroidales bacterium; assembly: GCA_946405045.1. Classification (GTDB taxonomy): domain Bacteria; phylum Bacteroidota; class Bacteroidia; order Bacteroidales; family Paludibacteraceae; genus UBA1723. Next base: position 641 of record CAMJFV010000061.1, read on the forward strand.
ACATGCTGCTTGGAAAGAAATTCATGCTATCACCTGAGAATCTGAATAAGACGGTCAAGATATTCAGATCATGTGAACATGAAGATGAAATCATTCAAGCGCTGGTCGATGCATATAAGGGCAAAGTCACAACATCACAAGCAAACTATATCTCTGACACAAAGCTTTCAAAGTTGACACATGGTGAGTATCTGAAGACAATCGAAGAAATTGAAAGCCTGAGTGTCTCAATTGATGAGTTGCATGATATTGTGTCTTCACCTGAGAAGATCCGTGATAAGATCATCGAAGAGATTTTGAAGATCCGTAAAGATTATGGTCAACCTCGGAGAAGTAAGGTTTTGAACAATAGTCTTGGTGAGGCTGTGAATATCGGCATTTGTCAGATATTAACAAACGGATCGATTCTGTTCTCCGAGACGGAAAATCCGGAACACTTTTCATCAGATGTATACCCGATATCTGGTGAAGAAGTTTGTTTGATCGACGAGCATGGACGATTCTTGTGGGTGAATACACACAAGGTTCCGCATGATAAACCAATGACATTGACATCGATTGGTAAACAGCAAATGGGTAATTGCATTGGTGTTGTGTCAAACCGGGAACATCAAATCGTGATGCTCACAAACAAGGGTCGTATCAAGTATATGCCAGTCGACCATATTCCATCGAATGCATCCAGAAAGTCATTGATACCAATCGATACTGATGAACATCTGGTGACAGTATTGGAAGTATCTGATAATTCGGAAGATCTGTTGATGTATACGAAAGATGGTCTTGGAAAGCGATTCTCTATCACAGACCTGAATCTGGTTATGTCTCCTGATGCACAAGGACAGTTCATCGTTAAGGATTGTCAAGCTTGTGGAATCTTCACAGTAAACTCGAAAAAGCCGCTGATTTTCTATGTTACACGGCTTGGAAGAGTTCGTGTCAATCAATCGAAGTTCCTGGTCACTGGTAAGAAGTTTGGTGGATTGAAACCGATCATCAAACTGTCGCCGCAGGATGATCTTGTTGCAGTATTCTGTGTTGATAAGAATCAAGCTGTAACATTATATCATGCTGATGGACGTGTATCAACTGTGAATGTCGATTCATTGACTCCAACCACGATGGCTACACCACCAATGAAACCGAAACATGTTCCTGCAATTAAATTGATTCGAGCAACTGTTTCATGATTGGAGAAAGGATGTTCAAAATGTTCAAGCTCAGGAAGATCATCAAACCGGATAAAATCCGAACGAATGAAAATGGGAAGGAAGTCCTCACAAAAACTGAGGACTTCCAACTTTATGCAATTCGGAATAATGATGATGAGATTCTCGGTACCATATTATTGACAGAAGCGCAGGTACAAATCCTAAATGGTTCTGTCAATAAGGCAGGTATCAAATTTACGAAACAATGAGGTGATAATTTGTTTCAAGTAACAATTCGAGCCACAAGCATTATTGTTACACCCGGACAAGAAGCATTAACACCGTTAGCACCATTATTGCAACTGCATGAATATGAAGATGAGTTTCAAGAAGAAGTCAAAGTGCTTGGATATATGTATGATGAACAGCATGACCGTATCTTTCTCCATAAAGGAATTGACATCAATTATCTCAGACGATTGCTTGGTGAATGTGAAATCAAATATGATAAGTATCATCCGTACAAGGAAATGAACTTTGAGTTTGAAGAAATATTCCCACCAAAGAATGATGATCAACGAGACTGTATTGACTTCATTGCTGGTGAGAACGCACATGCACAAAACATCAATGACCCTCAGATATTCCTGGTTAAAGAACCTGGATTCGGAAAGATGGAACCATATTCTCGCAAAATACCGACCCCGACAAAAGAAGGTTTCACGTACATGGGAAACTTGAAGATTGGAGATTTTGTGTTTGACGAGAATGGTAAACCTACAAAAGTAATTGGTATATATGATCACGGTGTGCAAAAAGTTTATGAAATAACATTTGCAGATGGTCGCATTGCGTTGTGTGGTGGAGATCATTTATGGAAGATATTTCACAAAGCAAAGGATAATCCAATTGTCGTGAGCACGTATATGTTGAAAGACATATATCGGACTTTATCGACAGCACCATCCAGACTCAATTCAAATCGTGATAAATACCAATACAACTGTGCAATTCCGACATGTAAACCATTGGAGTATCCACATGTCGATACACCAGTTGATCCATGGGTGTTCGGTTGTTTTATAGGAAACGGCTGTTGTCGTGAATTGGCTCTGACAATATCATCCGCAGATGATGAGGTTCCAAAAAAGATAGCAAAGATATACGGGTTTACATACAAACGAAATTCCGAGTTAAACTATTCATACACATTTTATCATGAAAATGGAAAGCGTGTATCAACATCAGGTTTCTTCAATTCTGTTTCTGAGATATTGAATAAGTATTCTTATGAGAAAACTATACCTGATGTGTTCATGTACAATGACATTGATACACGATTGCGGTTACTTCAAGGATTGATGGATACTGATGGTAGCATATCGTTCTCTGAAGGACGATATCATGTGACGTATTCTTCGACATCACTGAAATTACTGGAACAAATCCAATGGATAGTATACTCACTCGGATGGAGTGCGACAATCGTGGCTGACAAACGTAAAGCAAAATATTCATCTGGATTTTGCGGAACGCTTATATTCAGAATACCAAACCGTGATAAACATAAGCTGTTCACATATAAACCCAAGTTATCTATTGCGAAACGAGCCATTTTACAACATCAGCATGACTTTTATTCAACACTTCTAATCAAAAACATTAGAGTGTCACATATGGAAGAATGCAGATGTATAATGGTAGATAATCCCTCGCATCTATATCTGACAGAAAATTGTATTGTAACACATAATACGTTCTGTACTGGTTATGGTATTGGCGTGTACGGATCCAAAGCATTGATCATCATGCACCAAGACACACTGCGATCACAATGGCGAGATTCTCTGTATAATATGAATGGATATACATCACATGATGTGTACGAGCTCACATCATCTGCAGAGCTTGAACAGATCGCGAACGGCGATTTGAAACTCGACTATGATGTGTATCTGATGACGCATGCAACATTCCTTGCCGCATGTAACCGCATTCGTGATACAGAAAAGATTGGTGTGATCTCCCGGAATCTAGCAATCGGAATCAAAGTCATTGATGAAGCTCATCTTCATTTCAGAAACACGTTAATGATCGACTTCTTGTTTAATGTACGACGCAATCTGTATCTCACTGCAACAGACGGACGTTCATCCAAAGATGAAAATGCTATCTTCAGACACGTGTTTTCCAACACGACATTCTATCGAAAGCAAACTGTTGCAGATGATAAACATCCTGCCAAATGGGTTGAGTATGTTACAGTGAATATCAACACACATCTCAATCCAAATATATACCGATATCGTGTTAACGGTGGCCGCGGAATGTCCGGTGTCACATATGGCAAATGGGTCATTACACCAGATAAACGACATAGACACTTCAAAGTCTGTCGTGATCTTTTGAAAGAGATCTATGCAAACGTTGGTACAGCAAAAGTGATCATCTTCCTACCATTGATTGAACTTTGTACGGAGTGTGCGTATTTTCTATCAATGGAGTTGGATAATGATCCAAAGTTTGATTACTCATTATCGATTAAAACAATAAACTCGCATAACACAAAATCCGAGAATGAGTACAACAAACGTGCTGACGTAATTGTGACAACGATTCAATCGATTGGTACAGGTCAAGACATCAAAGGTATAACCGACATCATATGTTGTTCCCCGTTTGTATCAAAGATCACTTCCAAACAGGTATTTGGTCGTATTCGTTATATCAACAAACCATGTCATTACTATGACATTGTCGATCAATCTGTACCGGCTGATGTATATTGGTGGAAATCCAGAGCGAGGACACTAAAATCATTGGCTGTAAAATATATGAATATCTCATGGGAGGAAGACATCAATGATTCCAGCAAAGCTAACACGTAATCTGATCAAATCGTTCAGGAGACTTCTGTTCACGAGTGTTATGAACGAATTAATGATCGCGGTAATCATCCGAAACATCTATAAGCATAACGACAATACTGTTCTCGTTGCTGTGGGCTGTGTCTTGCTGGGTGTTGTGTTTGTCATAACCATAGTCCCATGGCTCCGTTACATCAATACGGTTGAGAGAGTCTTGAATGACAAAATCTCTGAAGAGACATACGAGATGGTGACACTACTGCGTGACAACCAGATCTTCGAGAATACGGAGATTGATTGGAAAAAGGTTTCTGAAGCTGCAATGAAACTTGAAGCAAAACATGAGGGATCATGATTGGAGGGGCATTGCCCCTCCAATCATATACTCATACATTTGTTGACGGGTCATCATCGTCATCTTCATCAAATACATCCGGTGGCGGCATATGCTCCTGGAACACAATATCAGGATCGTATTCTTTTAAACGCTCTTCAAGCCATGTTTGATACTTATGGTTATCAACAACAATCCAGTTCATTAAAGTCATCAGTTTTTTGTTGAGACTATCAACTTTGCGCTGTAGACGTTTATTTGATTCACGCAGTTCTTCCATATCAGACTTATACATCTCCTGCAGGTGTATCAGCTGATTTGTTACATATGTCATTTCTTCCTGTTGATTGTGAATTATGGTGGTTTGATTTGCAGCATCGATTGTTTCAGCTTCAGCTTTAAATTTCCTTCGTTGGAAGATCGTAACAAGCAAAGTTGAAATACCAGTGGCTCCACCTAAACCACCGATAATCGCAAGAATGGTTCCGGTTTCCATATGAATAACCTCATTTCTGAATATAATTGGTCTGGTGATAGTGTCATCATTACAGATCAGTTTTAGATAAAATTCGACTGTTTGAAACAGTTAAATACATACACTCTGCATAAAATGCATGATGATTGGAGGATGTCAAAATGAAAAAAGGTGTTAAGCTGATGGAAGTGTTAATCGAAAACGGTAAAGTCACCGGATTCGGTATCACAAAGAGTGGAGACGTTGTTGATTTCCCTTTAACACATTCACAACGAGCTGTATTCACAAAGTATTATAATACTCCGAAATTCCAGTCAATGGTTCAACGTGAATTCGGTTCCAACATTCTCGCTGATGGTTTCTTTGTTACGAATAAAGACGCAATGAATAACAACTAATCGAAGCAGAGGGGGCACGAAGCCCCCTCAAACTTCTTATGCGTCTGATTCATCAGAATCGTCGTCTTCGGTCTCTTCATCATCATCAGGTTCATCATCTTCGGATGGATCGATGTCATCGTACTCTTTCTTAGAGAGTTGCTTATAAACTTGATGACAACCCGTTGATGCAGCACCTGCGGACAGACCGATGAAAATAGCCTCTACAAGATTATTTCCCATTGCAACATTTGGTGTGAAGTACCCCGCAATGCCAAGTGCGATACCATACACCAATGAGAAAATCGGGATCAAGCGATTAATCTTGTATCCAAATGTTTTCGCGATCATCTTTGTGACTTCGTTCAAAGCCGCGACGAACGCAGATATGGTTACGATTGAGAACTCCATTTTATCAACTCCCTGTGTATATATGGTTAATATGAATACTGGTAAGCGATCCAACATTCCAGTATTAATATTTCGTGAGGAGGATCTATCATGGGAAACAGAAATAACCCCAACCTACTGGCGTATATTAGAAAGGCAGTCGCCAACAGAGAACACCCGCAGAATATTCGGGTGTACGGACAAAATCAGATCAATAAGGTTATCACGGGTGAGCCGATCGATGATCTTAGAGATACAAAAAATCAATTCAAGGAGGAATCAAACAATGGCAGATGAACACATTGATGTCACTGAAGATCGTGATGTCACAGAAGCGACGATTGATCATGAGCTTGATGCAGCGTCTCAGCCGGTTGAGGAGGACATTCCGGAAGAAGAGAAGATCTACTTCTTTTCGATGGATACAACAACGTATGTTGCGGATGCACGTACGCTTCCGATTGACTGGGATAACATCGATGTCGCACAGACATTCTCTCAGCTGTATACGAATCTCGTATTCATCAGACAGTATCTGAGAGAGTTGCTGTATGCTAAGATCGATAATCCGGAAGACACTGAAGCCGTGAAGCAGGCTGAAGATCATCGTAAACAGCTTGCTGAGAATTCCCTGGAGCTCACCATTCCGTATCTGGAAGGAAACTTCGGAATTCACCCCCATTACGATGAGACATTCCCGAATATCGGGATTATCGAAAAAGCAGCATTCTACTGCATCGACTGCATCGAAGTCATTACAAAGATGATGTATGAAGTGCGCATTCGCGGAAAGCATCATCAGAACAATACCACCACTAAGGAGGAAACAACAAATGAAGTACTTTGACATCGTGGCCTTGGATAAGGCTGAACTGAAAATGTCGGAGACAGCCCAAAAGTTCGGTGACTTCCTGGCAATCGACGAGGAACCGACTGATGACAACAGAACATGCATGGCGCTTTATCTCCTTGCTCACCCGGAAAAGGTCTATAAGATCCGTCTGCAGTTCGACAAGCCGTATGACAAGATGTCAAAGGTATTCGATGACATCCTTCTGGATGCGTTGTCTGAAAATGATGTTGACGGAATGATCGATGGTGATCCCGAGTTCATCAAAGCATTGCACATCGTTGCTGCACAGCTTGCGGTGAATGACATCAACATTTCAAGCAATGATCCCTCTCGAATCACATTTCTCATGGTTTCCGGTGAAACATTCTATGCGGATAGAAAAGCGATCGACTGGGAAGCAAACTTCAAAGACATGGGCAAAATGTCAGCGTCTACAGCTCAGCTGAAGAATGCTATCTATTTGCTGGCAACATGGACGGATGAGGAGTTTGCTGAGAACAAAGAAAAGATGGAGAATTTCATCAATGAATTCCATGAAGCCCACAAACTCCAGCCGAACTATGAGTATCTTGAAGGTGTCGCCGATCGTCAAGCATTGACAGTCAAACTGGTTGATATGCTGACGATTGTATATGAAACAATCTGTGTCACCATCGATCAGCAGGCTGTGATGCTGTTGCAATCAATCCAGCAGTCTAACATAATTCAGCCCGCAAATCCTGCTGATGATGCAACACCGATGGATCCGGCTGATGTTGAACAGATTGATCCCGAACCTGCAACATCCGAAGAATGAAAGTAGGTGACATGAATGTCACGACTTGTACGGGCAATACTCACGACATTCACGGTTGGATTCATTTGCTGCAAAGTGATTGATTTTGTTGATTACCGTAAAGAAAAACGGTTACACGAATCAGAAATGATGCGCAATGCTGCAATGTGTCCATATTACGTCGAAAGAAAGTCTTAAGAACGGCGGGGTCCGAAAGGACCCCTCGTTTATTTTATTATGAAAGGAAAACTGACATGAGTTTACTCGTCACACATATCGATGACGATGGAAAGGCTTCAGCCGCCATCGCATTGAGAGAACTGTTCCCATTCGATGTCAGACCCGAAGCAGCTGATATCGTATACTACAATTATTGGCATACACCAATTGCACCGGATCATGAATTCCATGAAAACGAGAAGGTTGTGATTGTAGATCTGTCACTCGATGATTGGGTGTTCAACCTGATCAAACGTGCTGTTGCAGCAGGAAGTCAAGTGGTGCACATCGATCATCACGCAACAACACAAGAGTATATCGATGCGATGACTCCGGATGATAAAGCCATATATGACAAAGTGCGCACTGTTTATCATACGAAATTCAGTGCAACAATGTTGTGCTGGATCTGGTCATGTGCACGTCAGGACGAACGCGATTCCATCGAAGATACAATTGCAAACGTCATCGATTTCTCTGAAGACTGGAAGTTGCTCGTATTCAATCCGGGCCAGGGTGATAAAGAACGCGTTTACAAAATTCCCGATATCGTTCGGTATGTTGACGATTGGGATATCTGGAGATTCGACATCAAAGAAACGAAAGCATTCCATTACGGATTCAACACTGAACTTGATAAGAATCCGGATTCTAAGCTATGGGATGAACTGCTTTACAACTATAATGCCCCAATCATCGTCAATAAGCGATATCTGGAACCGGGTCATGCGATCGAAAAGAATCTTGAATCGGAATATGTGATGCTGCGGAAGATGTCTTTCGAAACAAAAATTCCTGGATTTGAAAACCTAAGCTGTATTGCTATAAACGGCCTCTCGAATTCATTCGCATTCGGTGATCTTTTGCAAGCATATGACGTTGCTGTGCTATTCCATTATGATGGCCCGCAGGCGAATTGGAAGTACTCTATTTATTCCAAAGCGGACGGCGTCGATGTATCTGACATTGCCGAATCGTTCGGTGGCGGTGGTCATCCGCATGCTTCTGGATTCCGGACGGAAAAGAATATATTTGTATCATGAGAACAGCGTAGAGTGGGGCGAAAGCCCCACTCTACATTGCTCTTTGTAAGGTTTGTTTACCGTTTAACATTTTTTTTTGTTGAACGGCTGATACCAAACACATTGATCAGATATGTTCGGTACCAGGTAACAAGTTAACCAGTTTCTTGATTCGGCTCCTCTGGTATATGA
>CAMJFV010000062.1 GCA_946405045.1 uncultured Bacteroidales bacterium
CATGTCGAACCTTTGCTTGCAGAGGTGGATCGACAAGCTTCTGAATCGGTTCACAACATGTGTGCAGCGAAGGGACCGACAGGTTCTTGACATTTTAAATGTGTTGATGCCATGTACCAGTGACGTCTAGGATTCACGATTTCATATCGAAAAAACATTCCGGAAATAAATTCGCTCGCAGTCTAACCGACCAGGTTGTTCCCAATGTTAGTTTTCAATGAAACCGTTAACCAAACCAAAGCAGTTGAAACTGAGTCAACTTACACTTTGGTCGATGCATCTCAAGCTTTAATAACCATTTCAAGCGGGGTGTCTTCCGGTTTCACACCATTCAATGTTTGCTGCAGACCAACATTGATTGCTGATGAAATATCTTCGAACAGAATACCTTGTAGGATACCGGCTTTCTGAACAGCTTCTCTGTATCGGAGTTTATCATATGACATTGGATCAACACCGGGAGCTTTACCGAATACAAATGCAAACGGTTTACCATTCTTTTGACACATTCGACGTGCGAGTAGTTCATACACAATGGACGGTCCATCAAAATCCGTAGCATTGATCTCAAGACTCCGGAACATCATATCCGTCATCAGATTGTAAGGAACTTGTGGACTCTTGCTATGAATGTAGATCTGATTCAAAAACATTTCACAGTTCGCATACGTTTTCTGAATTGCAACAGAGCAAATCTTGGATCCTGGGTTATAAGACAAAATGTAGTAATCAGCATTCTCTTGAATGTCTTCATAGATATTGAATGTGATCATTGCAGGAATTGTCATTCGTGCACTCAGAACTTCTTTACCATCTTTATTGAAGAATTTCACTGGGAGTATGCCGAAGCAGCTTGCCTGTGTTGCTTCAATATAGAAATCTGAGAATTCCTCGAACATTTTCGGAATATAGATCTTAGCCGCAAGCTTGTTAACGATACATCCATCCTGAATATCATAATAGCTGTTAGGTGTTTCAAAGATAAACTTCTTATCAATGAGACCTGCCTTCTGAGACAAGTCATGTTTTGATTTCAGTTTGAGGTTCAACAATTTATGTGTGATCGATGTTGTTAACAAACCGACATGCGTAACGCCGAGATTGTGATACAGTCTTCCAGCACATTTACCACAGATCGCTTTACGCAAACAGCATTGTGGTGAATAGAGCTGAATCGTTTTTCCGACATAATTTGAAATGTTCTCCATCGTCGTCAGAACTTTCTTACCGCCGTCATTGATATATCTGTAAATCACGTATTTTTTGTTTGAGTCTGTGACAGTAAATGGGATCGTGACAGTTGTACCACAATCGGAATCCGGATCCGGATCAATGTGCTCGGATTGTAATAATGCGAGAATGATTTTAGAAGTGTAACCAGCTTCAGCCGTGCCGATTGCTGACGGATATGCAGCTGCAACATTTGAATTTGAAAATGCAGGGATATCATGTTTTGTGATACCATCCATCAATGATGCACCAACGATATCGAATCTCTTGGTGATATCATTGAACACGGGACCTCTCATGACATTGATCGTCTTATAGTTGTTATCAAGATTACCATCACCGGATGCATACATATCATATCCGTAGTCACCCTTCAGATTCTGACGCACCATTCCCATCAATTCTTTTTCGATTTTATTCATCGCCATGATTTGACGTGTTGGATCGGATGAATTAATATCATCAGCGTATTCCTGCATGAGTTCCATTTTACGTTGTTTTACATCATGCATTGGACGGATGAGCGACGCAGATATGGATGTTGCCAAGAACGGAGCAGCTTGGAAACCAAGCTGATCACGACGATCAATGAAGTGACCAAATGTTTTCGTATCAATGATATCGGAAACCATTAATTCATTGATAGTGACATTCAGTTTTCCAAGACCTTTCTTATCAAGCTGAATGTTCCAGTAGCCGGTATGCTCGATAATTCCAGTATACTCTAGAATGAAACGATTCATGAATAACATTCCAAGAGTTGTCTCGGTATCCTCTTTGACATACTTGTATTCAGCTTTTGTCAGTTTGATCTTGGTTGTTGATGCGAACGGTGCGGGTTTTGAAGTGTTAGTTTGTTTATCGTAATATGAAGCGAACAGGCTCTCCAACATATCCTTGTTGAATTCTTTTATATCAGCAGACAGAATACGCTGCTTGCCAACATTACCATTCGCAGGGATTGCATTCTTGTCAGGCATGAATAACCCTCCTTATATAATGAATATTAACGTTCGGTTTGAATTTTTCAAGTTCATACCTATATATCATTAAAGTGTAACATACGTACGGTATGCTTACAAATCTATTTTAATAAAGGAGAACACAACCATGGAAGACAAAATCATCCAAAAGATCGTTGAGGGAAACCTCGGGATGCTGTTTGCACCAACCGATTTTACGGTGAAGATCGAGCATCCAACCGATGATGAGAAGATCAGAATAATCATGATCACTCCCACCGGAAAAGACAGAACTGCTATGACAACAAAGATGGAAATCAACGAAGTAAACAAGAAAAACAAAAAGATTTCAATCGGAACCGCATTCTACACCGAGAGTGTGAATGATGAGTTCACCGACCTGGTTACATGCTGTAAGGCGATTGAACGCAGATTGGATCAGCTGAGCTGGGTCAAAAACATTTATCTCGAAACCGACGAATTCGTCGTCGTCGGCTTCACCGAGATCGGTATCAATAGAGCGGATGGAAAGCGTGATTTGCTTGTTTCGAGAGGCAAGTTGTATTCACTGGTAACATTCAACAAAGGTGGGAGCGCGGTCACGAAGCCTCTTACTGAAAAGGATGTAACAGTGACTTTGAATAACGCCATTAATTCCGGATATGATGTCGATTTCTGCGGGTCTGACGTGATCTATTTTGTCGACCTTGCGGAATATGAAGGCGACGACGATTGATACATATAGTGATGGTGGGGGCTTTCGCCCCCACCTCACAACATATTTTTTTTTTACTTGAAGACCTTTCCGAATATCTTGTATCGCGGTTCCTCACCGTCAAACCAGATATATCGAATGACATCATCCAAGAAGATTCCGATTGCTGATAGTAGAAACCAGAGACATGAATTCACCAGACAGATTTGTCCATAAAAGTTGAATGGTCTGTCAGAGTAATCCCAGATGTTCCACCCCAGTTTGATGTTCAAGATGTATCCGGATATCAACTCAAGAGCTGTGATCACGAATGCACCATACAACATCTGCAGAAACAACGGGATGTCCCATGAATACCATTCATTCAGTAGACCAATGATCACAAAGCATAGTCCACCGACAATGAACATCGACCAGTGTGTGAATCCACGCATGCCAATCTCAATACCAGCATAGATGAAGCCGCCGATAATGAATAGAATCGTTTCAACACTCAGAAACGATTTCAATTTAGGTGTCGTTTTCATGATGCATCATCCTGTCCTGATGAATTTGTTTGTTTCACGGCCTCAAAGACCGCAGCAAACAGATCAACCACATATTTGTGATCAACGATGTTGCTGACATTGTCGATGGATTCATGAATCTGACGAGTCGAATGGATTGTCATGGAAGCGATTCGTGCAGTTCCTTGGTCAGTTGTTTGATTGAGTCCGACCGTGATAACACCGTCTGTCAAAGACTCATCCAGCACGATTGTAATTGACCATGCACCATCAGTTCCGGAATACATACCGGCTGTCTGTGGGAGCATCTCGATAGACAGTGCCGTTTCAACCGTCGTGATGACGTCGTCAAAGATTGTGTTCTGGGTTCGGATTTCGTCAATACGAGTTTCCATATTCGCTTGAATATCAGGCTTCATAATAGAAGACCTCCTTTCATAATGTTAATTTTTTGTCAAACAGGATTGATGTCTGCTGGTGTCGGAACATAAAATCCATTTCGATATGGATTACGTTCAGGATATAGGATTGTATCATAATCGAACGGGTCAACAATGATCTCACCGAATATGATATGTGTTGTTTCAAGAATCTCATCAAGTTGTCTCTGCAATTCATCCGACAATCGATCTCCGTATTTGAAATTACGGATTGTGGTGAAATCATGTAGAGACTTGATATATGCCTTCGCGAAATTGTTGTACGTAGTATGATATGTCACCCAGGCGACTGCAATTTGTGAAATATTCAAAATTTCATCGGGTGTATATTGCCGGCACAGTTTACCATCTGCATGATAGAAAATTGGCAGTGAAGGCAACATTACTGCTTGTGTCGCCAACTTTGACAGATTGATCTGATCAGCATATGACAACGAATAATGTTCATCATTTACATCAATACCGCTTTCGATGAGTGACTTGCATGTTGACGAAAGAAATGCTATTTTCACCTCCTTCGCTTTTGCAGCATGTTTGTCATCAGTATCCGGTTTTCTGACGAACTGACCATCGACATATTTGTATGAAAATATATCATCAGCAACATCCGATGGAATTGAATCGACTGCATAGCAGTCAGGTGTTCCAGGGTGATCACCAACTTCAATCACCTGGATGATATTGTTATCTGTATCAACTCGAATGATCATTTATAAATCCTCCTTAACATATACCGTAGATTTTGACTTTTCCAATAGGACCACCACTACCACCTCGTGACAGACGGAAAGTGCTGTCATCAGTGTACCCGACTGCAATATACTGATCTGCAGTTGTATTTGCTGGGTTATATCCTACTGGGATATGATATTGGTCTGCAATAGCAGCAACATTTCCAAGCGATCTAACCAAAGAAAGCGGTATTAATCCAGCTCCACTGTGTGGATTTGCGCCTGACGTACCGTAACTTGCTTCCATGAATTCCAACCATAACAATGTCCAGTTACAAAACACACTGCCAATGACGATATCCGCATATCCGTATCCAGCCGATGAAGTCGATGAATATAACAACTGTTGAACAGCCTTATTCATATTCACAGTCCAAATTGGATTATATTGGGAACCGTTACAGTGATAAACTGCCGTTGTACTAGCTGGGAATCTGGTGTATCCAGATGTCGGCGTATCTGAAAGAACTGCTGGAGCAGATGTTATCGTAAACGTGAATTCACCGGTATTGTATGAGGTCGCTTTACCTTTGAATTCAATAATAACACCTGCAAGTGACATTTCATAGTCTACACCGTTTGCATTGAATCGCAAGATGTCATTGTTTGCATAAGCCCATGTTGTCTTGATTATAATATCTTCGGTTGTACCAGAAGGTATGTATTGCTTTGTTGTGATCAACCATGCCATTAGAGTTTGTAGTGTGATTTTTGCTTTCTTTGAAGATCCGGTTTGTATAACAACATCAGCTTTGATATGTTTTCCACGGATATAGCTATATAATGCAGATACTGGTCGACGATGGTAGGTTGTTGTCGTTGTACCACCACCTGCATACTGTGCAACGTAATAATCAGCATCAACTGGAGCACTTGATCCGGTAGACAGAGCATTGATCATTGTATTCAGTGATGCCGCGTTTTGTAATGCAACATTCACACCATCCAACGACAACATATTTTTTCCAATGTACAAACCAACTGGATGTCCGGAAGCCCACGGATCAGTATTATGATGATATGGTCTCAGAATGATAGCACCTTTATCAGTGGAATCTCCACCCGTATTAAAGAATGAGATACCTGGTCGATACGTTGTTGAAGCAGCTCCATCAACAGTCCATTGTGCAAGAGTTACGCAATTGGACTCACTTCTAACACTCTGATTGATCATTGTGTGTTGTAAATCCAGAGCATCGGTTATAACATTAGGCGTTATCAATTGACCACTTGTGCTAAATTTCCAAACGTGGTGATCATTGTTTGAATATGTTGCGATATTTTGTCCATTTGAAATAATATGAACCTCTCCATCAGCGCCTAGATATAATCTTTCGGCAGTTGAATTGTCGATATTATCATATCCAACTTGAGTTTCACCAGTTGAATCTTTTCTGGAATAAGCACCGGATGCAAATTCACCGGCACCAATCATGATGCATCCACCGCTTTGCATGAACATGTTAACACCATTCGTATCAGCAGGTCGGCACCAAATACCACATGAAGTATTGTCGAAAGCTTTTCCAGATGTAGTTTGCTGGAAACGCAACATTGGTAATGTGCCAGCAATACGAAATGTTGTCGATCCTGAAGCGGAGCTCATTGTCACCATATTAGTTGAAGATGCATCAAGTCGTACATCATAATTATTCGTTGATGCGTTTGTTGCATGAAAATCGATATATCGACCAATCTCCAACACACCAGAAGAATCAATATGTGGTTCAGATGACCACCAGGCACCTGATACTGGTAATGTTACTGCAACAGGTGCACCACTCGAAAAATACACTGGCGTGTTGGAATTACCAACATTGCCAACATTCAATGAACCATGTGTATGAGAAGATGAAGCGGCACCAACTTCGGAATATGTTGGAGGATTTGCGGTATCGTAAATCTTTCTCCAACTTCCCCATGCTGAATTCGTATTACTTGTTCTGACATACAGCGGAGTTGTCCTTTGATCAGCATTTGATGACGGACCTGCAAGTTCCCATGATGAATACGCATCCGACCATCCACGGACATTCAAAATACTCCACCAATAGTTATGTGTTCCATCACATGTATATTGGTGGAAATAGAAATTTGCAGATCTTTCTACAGCGCTATCTGGAGTTACCGTTAAATCCCGAACGTCGTGAACATGAATACCTCCTGTCGGGTATGATGATTGAGACGATTTTCCGATAGTGCAGCTTCCAGCCATATACAGACTACCGGTTGACGGTTGTGCATATAGATTTGCAGTAGCGTATACTTGATTCGTGACAGTTGCTGTTAAATCAGAGGGTGTTGTTGAATCCTTATAACCTAACATCAACGCTCGATAGTTTCCTGTTGTTGTACTTGATTGTGTAACATAGGTGTTTGTATTTGAGTTATAATCCGAATGTGTCCAACGTGCATCTGTTGTCGCTGTTCCACCAACACTGATTGCACCTGCTTCAAAGTATGTCAATATGATTGTTGATCCAGCATCATAGTGCGTTGTCATTCTAGAGGTACCGGTATAATATACGTTAATTGCGCCGGTCGTTTCACCTGTAGACAATGTCAGATTCAGTGTAACACTCGTGGAATTCGCAGATGCATATGGTAAATAGTATGCAATTGTCAAACCATTATGCAGTTTTGATGCAGGAATCGTACCGGTCCATGCTGCTGTTGATGCGGTTTGTGTACCGACAACATAGTAGAAACCGGTTCCAGGTGCAGTGATATCTCTCGGAATATCTAAACTTGCAACAACTGTCAATGAATTATCAACAACTGCACCATCACCCCATGTAATACTATATGTTCCTCTAAATGTGATATTCGGATCTAACCACGTGCAATATACTGTCATTTCATTATTATTCGTTGTATTATAATAGAAATCAATATATAATGTTTTTCCGTCAGAAGATTTTGTCATTCTTATTTTTGGGATATATTGTGTAGATGCGGAATTCGATTTTGAATATAATATTTCAAAACCTTCTGTAGCATTAAACAGTCCTATTATACGTACGGAAAACACTTCCGGTTGTCCATTATTATAATTACGGACACACGTCAATTCAATTGTTCGAACTATTCTACCGGATGCTGTTGAAGAACATGGTAATGATAAGACACGATGCCATCCAACAGTATTCCACCCAGAAAACAAATGTGCCATGTTTAATCCAGCATTGTGCTGAAGTTTATTCTCTATATACGAATACAATGCAGACACCGGTCTTCTGTAGTAAGTTGTATGAGTCGTTCCACCATTTGTGTATTGTGAAATATAATAATCCGCATCGACAGGAATGTCAGTACCAATAGAGAGTAAATTGATTGCAGCATTCACACCAGCGTTTGTATTCGGAACGTAATCCAAAGCAGGAATATCACCTTTGGCTACGGATGCTGTGGCAGACACATGTCCTGCTGCATCAACTGTTATCTTATATAATCCGGAAGTTTTTGCTGTATATGCTTTATGCGAAATCTTTACACCTGAATTGTATGTGAATGCTGCATCACCACTGCCAAGTGTTGTTGTTGTTGCAGCAACGCTCAAATACGAATCGGTTGTCACTTTGCTAGGTGATAATAATCCAACCCAATCTGTCCAATTTGTCGAATTCGTTCCACCAGTATCATTTTGTCGATACAGCAAACCTCCGCCACCATTCGGCATAAGTTGGAATTTATCATTACCGGCGTCGGCTTGAATTCCAACCCAGTCGTTGATACCACCGAGCAAATTGTCACCTTTGAAGAAGAAGTTTCCAGCGGTTCCATCCAATGTCGTATTCGTTAATGTTTTGGATGTGAGTGAATCATGTGTATGATCAATTGCAGCATATTTACTTGCTAACGATGTTCCGTTTTCGTATATTGTCGTACCATGGATTGATGCCCATTTGAATGATGCTGAACCAATTGATCCTTTATCATCGATTGATGGTCTAAAATTTCCTGTATTATCAAATAAAGCGGTTTTTAAATCAACCCAGTCTGTGTGATCAGTTGTTTTCAAATTTTGTGCCCCGGATACAAACCATATACCATAGTCGGCACTCATGATAAGCTCTTCTGAGTCATATGCAAATGCCGATGGATACGGTGTTGTCGATGAATCAAAGAATGTATCACATATTGCTTTTGCAGATTCACCACCACCAACAACAGTCATGCCACCATGTGAATGACCGATCACTATTCCGTATCCGTATGCTTCACCAGGATACAGTGATAAAAATGAACCGATGTAACTCGATGACAAAGATGACGGTTTATATCTAAACTGGAACCCATTTTCTTCATCATCATTAATACGGAAGAAGTTCTTATATAACTCATACCATGCATCATTGTATGCTTTTCCAAAATAAGCATATGATGGTTCTGTTGCATCAGCGCTTCCGTACATACCGAGTGATGCAATTCTTGTCCCATCAGTAGCACTGTTCACATTTATTCCGCGAGCCCAAGCATTACTTGCGCCTATATAATGATACATACCAAATCCGGTATACTGGGAGGAATGTGATCCATTTGGTATCGTAATTACAGCAGCATTGTCCATTGTCCCACCTTCCAATGGAAGATACCGACCATCATCCAGATCACCAATGATCTGCCAATATGTACCATCATACAGCATTGCATAAATTCGATTTGCGGTTAATACACTTGCTGCAGATAAATTGGCATTGC